>JAKAVM010000035.1 GCA_021827485.1 Actinomycetes bacterium | reverse complement strand
CGATCAATGATTCACACTTATCACAGCACAAGTGCCCGTGGGCCTGGTCAGCCAAGTGGTATGTAGCAGGTCCATGCCCGAGGTGCGAATGTATTAAAATACCCATCTTTTCCAACTCCTCTAGGTTTCTATAGATCGTAGAAAGATGAGTATCGGGAGAAACTTGATTCACTGCTCTGGCCAAATCTTCAGCAGTCCAATGGCGGTCTTGGGAAAGTGCTACCTCAAAGATGAGTCGGCGTATACTCGTAACTCGTCCCCCACATTCGCGAATCTTCTCAAGCACCAGGTCAGTTCGCAGCTGACCATTTTTCCTAGACTTGGTGTTTATGTGTTGTTGAGGTTCCACTTCGAGTCCTTATCCTGTGCCGTACAGTTTCAAGTGCTGCATACTGCCAGCGCAATTTCGCCCACTATCAAAGGGCAGCGCGCTTTGAAGTGCTGTACAGTACCAGCACAATTTCTCCCACTATCTTAGGTTAGCGAGCATTCCTAATGTCCAGCGAGCTAGTAAGATTCCTTCAATGTCTAGGCAAATTGGCAAATCGGAAGTTCTGCGGATGGATAAGGTCACCCGTAGCTATCGAAATGGTGAGAAGACCACCGTAATACTTGATGCGATAGATCTTGTTGTATCAAGTGGAGAATTTGTTGCATTGGTAGGCAAGAGTGGGTCTGGTAAATCCACACTGTTGAATCTGGCGGGCTGCATGGATTTTCCCGATAGCGGCAAGATCTATATTGATTCCAGAGAGACGACCTGTTTATCTTCAAGCAAGAGAGCATTGGTTAGGCGTGAGCAAATCGGATTTGTTTTTCAATTTTTTCATCTGCTGCCCCAATTGACTGTTGCTGAGAATGTTTCACTTCCACTAACACTGACAGGTTACCGCAAGATTGAAGCCAGGGTAGATGAGCTTTTGGAGTCAGTCGGGATGGCAGATTATGCAAAACGCTATCCAGCCCAACTTTCCGGAGGAGAGATGCAAAGGGTCGCTGTCGCAAGAGCTATATCTACCCGTCCGAAGTTGATACTTGCCGATGAGCCTACGGGGAATTTGGATGACGATAGCTCACACGGAGTTATGGATCTCCTTATTAATATGACCAAGGAGTGTGACTCCTCTCTTGTGCTTGTTACTCACGATCTAAATACCGCAGACCGAGCAGACCGCAAGTTACATATTGGTGGAGGGCAACTATATGTATGAAAGAGACACAATCCCAACGGGGGTTTGTGATCACCTATTTCAATTATTCAGAGGGGTTTGCCATCCGATATTTTAAATACTTGAAGTGGTTCGCAATCCGTTGGATGATTGGACACAAACTTCGATCCGTTCTCGCCATAACGGCCATAGCAGGTGGTGCTGCGATAGCTCTATCGGTCTTGGTAGCGCTGTCCTCGATTAGCTGGTCTTTCAATAATTTTTCGAACAAGCTAATTCCTGGTGCACAACTCAAAGTAGTCGGACCGATTCAAAGAGGCGGGATTGAGCCGCGCGTGTTGACTTCGGTACTATCTACGAAGGGCGTGGAGTCGGCAAGTGCAGTTGTAGAGGCTTTAACGAACCTCTACGTGGCAAGTAAAAGGATTCCTGTTGTAGCCATTGGTATTGGCGGTCCCAACGAACGAGTCCAATCCAGTGGCATAACTCAGAATCCATCCCTTATCTCCATATCAGCTTCACCTGATCTGGCAAGCCAAATCGTTGATTGCAATAGCCTGGCAGGCAAAGCCGGCCCAAATAACAACCCCGCAACCGGCCCAAATAACAACCCCGCAACCGGCCCAAATAACAACCCCGCAACCAGCCCAAGTAACAACCCCGCAACCAGCCTTGCTGGGCGATCCCAAAGTACGACTCTAATGGCCTCGGAGATTGGCCTTGTCAAAGTTCGTTGCGCAAACCCGCTTCCTATACTTTCAAAGTTCGACTCTGGCAACGTGGTTTTGATGGGACTCGGTGTTTCTGAAGGCGTCTTTGCAAGACATGGGAAGTTTGATGATATATATATCAAAGTTTCTCGTTCAGCAAATTTACACAATGTCGAATCTAGGCTTGCGAGAGTAGTAGGTCCACAAAACTCAGTAGTATCGTCGGGCACGCCACCGCCCGAAGCACAGGTTGCTATCAACTCTATTCTGCCTTTGTTGGCGCTTCTTTCTTTGTTCGCAACGGTTGTTTCAGTGGTATTGGTAAACGATATACTAGTGCTTAGCTTTGCTGAGAGGAGGAAGCAACTTGCAATAGTCTATGCACTAGGCACCCCTTCGTCGCTAGGGGTAATTTTTGTAATGGAGCCTATATTGCTGGGAGTATGCGGCGGGCTTATTGGTTCCGGTATTGCATCGTACGTTGGTGCAGCAATTATTAGATCGCTAAATCATTTTGTTCAACCTCTTTCCGGAACGGTTATTGAATTACATCTACCTTTCTTCTATCTGCTTCTAGCCCCTGTTATAGGTGGAGTGCTAGCTTTACTCACGACAATAGGTCCGGTCAGGAAGATTGGGCGAAGATCGCTCTCCCAGGAACTGTCGCCACAAAAAGGAACTTATGAGCAGCCACCTAGAGCTTCCAGGCTCCGGCTTCTAATTTTTGCGGTTTTTACGATTGTGGGAATGCTGTCTTGCATTTCTGCTTCGCTTCACGGGGCACTTTATTCATGGCAATTTCCTGTTGGCATAGCGGGATTTGTGGTTGTATGTGGAGCATCAATACTTATGGTCGGGGGGTTCGGTCCTGTTATAGCGAGAGCTAGCGCAAAGTTGGTGAAGGACTCCAGATTAATAAAGTCGCGCTGGCTTGCCGCGCTGAAACTAGCACTAACTAATTTAGCTAATAGTCCGGGTCGTACTGCCACTATGACGGGTGCCCTTGCAACTTGCGTTGCCGTTGCATTCATCGCGACCAGTTACGATCAATCGATTGCAAAATCGATTACTGGTTCAATCAATCGTCGAGAAGCTCATTGGGTCTACTTATCCATGAATAAACCGGCATCTATCTCGATAGATAGCGAGCAGAGATTTACTCCAACGCTCTTGCATAAAATATCTAAGCTTCCCGATGTTGCTAAGGTTGTCAGTCAGGTTGGAGTGTTGTCGGGCTCGTCTTCGGCTTCGATTATTGGCGTTGAGACTTCTAGCGATCTCTCTATTACTGGCATCAAAGTCATTGAAGGTAGTTCAAGACCAGCTCTAATTGCACGAGGACAAGCTCTAGTGGGCACCGCCCTTGCCCGGCGCCAGCATCTTAGAGCTGGCAAAATGCTGGTCTTGGATACCCCACATGGCTTGGCACGACTTCGCGTAGCTGGGATCTGGGAGAATGGAGATTTCAACGGTGAATCAGCTTTTATATCGGAAGGCGAATTAGAAAAACTCTACGGTTATCAACCGCCAACCAATATCTACGTCTATCCTAAGTCGAATGTGACGCCAGCCAAGCTAGCGTCCGCCATTAAACAGGCAAAGTTGTCAGCTAACTTGATGGTCTCAAGCGAGTCGCAGGCTATCGCAGATGAACTTTCAGCCGCCTCAGGTCAATTGAAGCCATTTTGGACGGTACAAAGAGCCTTAATCGGGCTAGCATTTCTGAGTGTCTTGACAACATTAGTTCTTTCGGTAGCCCAGCGGTCAAAGGAGATTGCTTTGCTTGCCTGTATGGGCTTTAGCCCCGGAATGATATTTGGAACAATTGTGCTAGAGGCTCTTATGGTTAGCATTGTCGGAACAGTGTTGGCATTTGTGCTTGGAGTAATCATATTAGAGAGTCTCTTTTCTATAACTCCACTAGTACTGGGATATTTTGATCCATTTGTGATTGCACCTCTATCGATTCTCGAGTATGGATTAGCGATTGTAATCCTTTCCTGTATTGCATCAATTCTGCCAGCCCGAAGGGCAAATAACTTTAATTTCGCACAGGCTCTTCGGGACGAATAGTCTAGGAGATCAGTATGCGCTTAGTTAGTTTTAGATTAACCGATCAAGCAAGTAACCCAGTCGCCAAAATGCAACGGACCAGTCTTGGCGATGAGAGATTATTTGGTATTCGGACCGGAGTACTTATTGATTCCTCGCAAGATCGCTTGGAGTTCGGGAGGGAGGTCACTTGGCCAAGTGACGGAATCGAAGTAGTTGATTTGACTACAACACCATTTGAGCTTTCAAATAATTGGTCGGAGCTACTGGAGGATCGTGACAGTGTGTTCAAAACAATACGTCATCTAGTTTCTAAAGATTGTGTTCGCTATCGCCCAGAGGATGTTGAGCTTTGTTCGCCTATACCATGGCCGAGCAAGTTTTATGGAATTGGTCTCAACTATTTAGATCACATCGAAGAGATGGGCGTGGAAAAGCCAGCATACCAAGTCTGGTTTACAAAAGCTCGAACTTGCATCAATGGACCATATGATCCAATCGTTATTCCTAGTGTATCAAGTCAAGTTGACTACGAAGGAGAGCTTGGCTTAGTTATCGGTAAACGATGTAAAGATGTATTAGCATCTGAAGCGTTAGGCGCTTTGGCAGGTTATGTTGTGGTCAATGACGTTAGTGTGCGCGACTGGCAGAAAAGGACAAGTCAATTCACTATAGGCAAAGGCTTTGACAGCCATGGCCCAGTTGGACCGTGGATTGTGACCCCAGATGAAGTACCAGACCCGCAGGCTTTAGAGATCACGACAAGAGTCAACTCAGAGGTTCGCCAGTCTAGTTCGACCTCCAAGATGGTGTTTACCTGTGTTGAGATGATCGTTGAGTTGTCGCAAGCAATGACTTTAGAGCCAGGCGACATAATTGCTACCGGAACCCCGGCGGGGGTTGGTGCAAGTTTTCAACCTGCTAAATGGCTAGTGGATGGGGACAAAGTTGAGATTGAAATCACTGGAGTTGGCAAAATAGCTAATCCAGTACGCAAAAAGTAGATCTTTGTGGGAAAATATACGGGTGGCTCTATCAGTACTGCCGGAACAGATGCTTGTGGTTGTGGGCCAAGGTTATGTTGGATTGCCACTGGCTGTTCGCGCGGCCTTGGTTGGCTATCGGGTAGTCGGCTTTGATCTAGATCAATCGAAAATCAAAGCGCTTCAGTCAGGGAACTCTCCAATTGAAGATGTACTGAGCGCTACTTTGCAGTTAGCAGTAGATTCCGGCAGGTACCTGCCTTCAGATAAAGAATCAGACTGCTCAGATTTCGATATTGCACTAATTACGGTTCCCACTCCACTTAAAGACGGCAATCCCGATCTGTCTTACATCGAATCTGCCGGAGCGATGCTGGCGCGCCATCTCAAGGAAGGGGCACTTGTAGTTCTTGAGTCTACTACCTATCCAGGTACGACGACTGAAGTATTAGCTCCAATACTTGAAGAAGGATCCGGCCTTAGGGCAGGACGTGATTTTTATCTCGGTTATAGTCCTGAGCGTATCGATCCGGGGAATAAGTCTTGGACTCTTACAAACACGCCGAAAGTAGTGTCTGGGATTGATGACGCTTCCTTGGACAAGGTTCGCAATTTTTACAATACAATTGTTACTTCAACCATCCCGGTGTCTGGCACAGCTGAAGCTGAACTAACTAAATTGCTCGAAAACACATTTCGTCATGTAAACGTGGCACTTGTGAATGAACTAGCGATCTTGGCATCAGATCTAGGGGTTGACATTTGGGAAGCGATAGACGCTGCTTCTACTAAACCATTTGGATATATGCCATTTAGGCCCGGTCCAGGGGTGGGTGGGCACTGTCTGCCCATTGATCCATCATATCTTTCATGGAGGATCAAACGTCGCCTGGGAAGGAGTTTTAGATTTGTAGAACTTGCAAACGAGGTGAATTCGAGGATGCCCGATCATGTAGTTTGGCGGGTGACTGAAACATTGTCGAAATTGGGTAAAGAGATTCGTGAGTGTCGCATTTTGCTCTTAGGGCTTTCATATAAGCCAAACACTGGGGATGCTCGTGAATCGCCTGCGCTAGTCGTGGCCGATAGGTTGATAACACTTGGGGCCAAGGTTAGGGCAATTGATCCATACATATCTTTCGACGATGTACCATTTGAAATAGATCGGGCAGAGGCGTCGATAGAGGAATATCAAAAAGCTGATTGCGTTATCCTTCTAATTGATCACCGAGACTTCGACCTTGAAGAAGTTGCTAAGTATTCTAAATTTGTTTTTGATACCCGCCATAGAGTAATTGGAGACAATGTCGAATATCTCTAGGGCTTTTGAGTAAGCTTTATCACGATGTCTGGAAATAATAGATGAAGGCGCTCGTTACTGGTGGAGCCGGTTTTATCGGTTCAAATCTGGTGGACCGACTAATTGGAGAGGGCCATGAAGTGGTGGTCCTAGATGACCTTTCTGCCGGCTATCGAGAAAATATTAATGAGCAGGCTAAGTTTGTTCTAGGCAATATCGCTGATGAAGAAACTGTTCTAAATGCACTGAAAGATGTTGAGGTTGTTTTCCACCAAGCGGCACATCGTGCGGTACTACGTTCAGTCGAACATCCCCTGGAGACCAATCGAGCAAATGTCCATGGGACTTTGAATATCTTGGAGAAGTCTGTTCAAGCAGGGGTAAGAAGAGTTGTCTCAGCATCTTCATCGAGCATTTATGGCAACATCGATGTTTTTCCCACTAAGGAAAGCGCAGATAAGCAGCCTAGATCACCTTACGCCGTCTCAAAATTGGCTGGGGAGCACTATATGAGAGTGTTTAGTGAGTTATATGGGATAGAAACAGTTGCTTTACGATATTTCAATGTATATGGACCAAGACAGCGTCCCGAATCAGCATATGCTGCTGTCATACCTTTGTTTATTGACGCTTTAGTACAGGGGAAACCCCCAACGGTACATGGTGACGGACTTCAATCGAGGGATTTTTCCTATATTGACGATGTTGTGGAAGCTAATATTCTGGCATCGACTGGACAGGCCGATATATGTTCTGGCAAGGCATACAATATTGCAGGCGGGTCGACCTATAACTTATTGGAGCTTCTTGAGATCTTGCAGGACCTTATTGGAGTTTCGATTACCCCACAGCACACTCAAGTAAGAGCTGGTGATGTTCGTAAGACCCAGGCCGATATCTCCAACGCTAGGTCAGATTTAGGATTTGAGCCCAAAGTTGATTTTCGATCTGGGCTGATAAAGACCGTGGAGTACTTCACTTGAGGGGCAAGAAGGTACTCTACAACACTAAAGAGCCAAGTAATGCAGCTGAGTCAACTTCTAATGCACGACTTCCCGGAACGGAACGGCGCGAGCAGCTTCTGGAAATTGCTCTCGAGCTTTTTTCAGCAAATGGATATTTACAAACTTCGGTCGAAGATATTGCAGATAAAGCTGGGGTGACTAAGCCAATTATCTACCAACACTTTGACTCGAAGAAAGCCCTTTACATGGAGCTTCTTGAACACGTTGGTGCCCAGCTACTTCTTGCTATCAACCAAGCTACGAGTGTGGCCAAGACGCCTCGTTCTCAAGTTGAATCAGGCTTCAATGCCTACTTCCATTATGTCTCTGAGCACGAAGATGCTTTCTACCTTCTTTTTGGAACTGGCGGGAGGCGCGACGATGAGTTTAGTGAAGTAGCACATAAGGTGGAAGAGACTATGGCCCAAGCAGTTGCTGCTTTGATCGAAGCAGGGATCTCGCCACAACACCGTTTGATGTTAGCGTATGGAATCGTTGGTCTAGCTGAATCAACCTCAAGGCACTGGCTTACCGCCAGAGCAAGCGAGTCACAAGGGACTCTTCCTGCAGACCCGAATGTGCTTGCGCGTTGGGTTGGCGAGATTGCTTGGGGGGGACTTCGCGGGATTACTAAAGATTAGGGTACTTTCACAGAAATATCTATACACGATATCCATGGGTCGAAATCACGAAGTGCCCGGTGAACACTAACCGAGAGAGAATCAATTGTCAATTGATCCAGCTCTTCCCTTATGGTCAAGGTAACCGTCAAGCAACCATTTCTTCTGATAACGGTTGCTCTAGCTTTAGATGTATCGAGATTTCGAATAAGCATTGATGTAACGAGGGCCTTGCTTGCAAGTTGGGTGTAGGTGTCCGACGGCCCTGAAACAATTGATTGTAAAACTTCGCTTACTTCGTCATGTACACTTGCTGCCTCTATCCATTGGTCGAAGGGACCTCCATATGGATCGCCGGTATCACACACCATAACTAAGGGAATATGCCTGCGAATCGAGCATGCAATTCCTTCATCGTAGAGTAATGGCGGTGAGGTATCGGTATTTGCACGCGTAACAATTCCAGCGTCAGAGCGCTTTACTGCGACGACAGCATCAATCGGATGTATCTCTAAGGGGCAGACGCCTCCTAGTAGGGCATCACAGGCAAAGTCACGCTCGTTTGTTGGGCCGTTATGGCAACAGTAAACGCTCCCACCTGATTGACGAACTGAATCTGCCACTTTGGCTCCAATAGGTGACGCTTCTTCTATCATCAATACGTTCATAGTTAGCTACCGTAAACGAAAATCGCTAGTAACGTTAGGGACTTTCGTACTTTCTCAAGACTGAGAATTGGATAAATGATGGTGAGAGGCCAGGAAAGGCAGTTAGGGCTGCTCTAGGTAGGGTTTTGGGGAGCCTTCGATACTTAGGAAGCCGATATAGTTGTGCGGGCCGATATGTCTTTAGTACCGATGCCGTAAGAAGTCATCGACAGCGATCCGAAGGCGAACCCTTCAACGAGTACGTCGACCGACTCTTCAGTCTCGCCAGCTAAACCAGCTAGATACAAGAGTGGAATAAAGTGATCGGGGGTAGGAGCTGCCTTTGAATAGTCAGGATGCTCGCGTAAAGACAAAGCATTTGAAGGCGTTGTAGTCATACAAGTCTTCGATGCTTGATCGAAACTTCTTGTCCACTCGAACGCTCCCTCTGGTTTGCTCCAGTCAATACGACCAAGATTGTGCACGACATTTCCGCTTGCGATGATAAGAATCTGCTTGGTACGTAGCGGTGTCAGCCGTGCGCCTAGCTCGAGGTGGAAATCGAGAGGCTTTTTGGAATTTATAGATAGTTGGATCACGGGAATATCACAATTGGGGAAAGCATGAATAAGTATTGACCAAGCCCCATGATCAATGCCCCAGCTCTCTTGATCGAGAACGACTGAGATAGGTTTGAGGATGTCGGCTATCTCTTGTGCTATTTGCGGATCGCCCGGCGCTGGGTATTCAACTTCAAAAAGTTCTTTTGGAAAGCCATAAAAATCGTGGATCGTTCTTGGTCTTGCCATTGCCGTCAAGGATGTCGATTCAACATACCAGTGGGCAGAAACTACTAGTATGGCCCTCGGCCTTTCGATATTTGCCCCAAAGTCGCTCCAGACCTTTGTATATCTATTATGTTCCAGTGCATTCATCGGGCTTCCGTGTCCGAAAAACGCAGCAGGCATGAGGGCATTAGCCACAGTTTTGGGAAAGGAACGGTGGATTTAGCTGATATGAATGCCCGAGATTGCTCTGGCAATTACCAGGCGTTGAATCTCGGAGGTGCCTTCAAAAATCGTGTAGATTTTTGAGTCCCGGTGCCATCTCTCTACCGGATGCTCACGGATATAGCCATATCCGCCCATGATTTGAATGGCCTGCTCGGTAACCCAGACAGCAGTTTCTCCAGCGTATAGCTTTGACATTGAACCTTCGCCTGCTTCGAAGGTCTTGCCATTACGCCCCATCCAAGCAGCCCGCCAGACTAGCAACCTAGATGCATCTATGCGCATTCGCATGTCTGCCAGTTTGAAGGCTACACCTTGATTGGTAATGATCGGACGTCCGAACTGCTTGCGTTCTTTGGCGTAATCCAGTGCGTACTCATAGGCGGCACGGGCTATTCCGATTGCTTGAGCCCCGACCGATGGGCGGGTGGCTTCGAACGTTGCCATCGCAGCTTGTTTGCCGGACTTCTTTCCCTCCCTGGCACGAGCCAGCCGCTCGTCCAGTTTATCTTTGCCACCTAACAGGTTGCGCCCGGGAATTGTACAATCATCAAGCACTACCTCGGCGGTGTGGGATGCCCGAATTCCCATCTTCTTGAATTTCTGTCCCATTGAGATACCTTTAGTACCTTCGGCAATTACAAAACTTGCTTGACCCCGAGAGCCAAGTTCTGGGTCGACTGAAGCTACGACTACATGTGTGTTCGCTATCCCACCATTGGTTATCCATGTCTTGGTGCCGTTGATGGTCCAAGTGTCATCTGCCTCATTGTAGACAGCGCGGGTACGAAGTGATGAGACATCAGACCCTGCATCGGGTTCCGATACACAAAAAGCCGCTAATTTGATATCGTCTGGAGTCCCAAAACATTGAGGTGCCCACTCCATCAACTGCTCAGGAGTACCGTTTGAGGCTATACCAGCCACTGCTAGAGTAGAGCCCATTATTGAAAGTGCGAGTCCAGCATCGCCCCAACACAACTCTTCGCCAGCTATCGGCAAGAGTAAACCTGATGAATCGGCAAATGCGTTGGCTATGAAATCAAAAGAGTAGATTCCAGCCTTAGCAGCCTCTTGGATGACTGGCCAAGGTGTCTCTTCTCGTTCATCCCATTCGGAGGCAACTGGACGCATGACGTTTTCTGCAAACTCATGGAGCCATTTCTGGATTTGGATTTGATCCTCGTTAAGTTCCATTGAAAATTCGGACATAGTCTAAGAATATCATCAATTGTTACCGCGCGGTAATTTACCGCTAGTAACAGGTGTGTACCAGGGTATTTAGCTGAAGTTAGCTAAATCAATACTCTTATTAGCGCCCTTGCTCCTGGTCGATTGCATCGTTGCCTCGTTTATTAGCGCCCTTGCTCCTGGTCGATTGCATCGTTGCCTCGCTTATTAGCGCCCTTGCTCCTGGTCGATTGCATCGTTGCCTCGTTCGCCGGTTCGAATACGCACGGCATCCTCTACGGGAGTGACCCATATTTTGCCATCTCCTATAGAGCCACTTGATGCACTTTCTAAAATTGTATTGACGACCAGAGTCTCGGAGTCATCGGCAATAAGTATCTCAACCTTAATTTTCGGCACGAAGTCTATTGTGTACTCGGCCCCCCGATAGACCTCGGTATGGCCGCGTTGTCGTCCGAATCCTTGGACCTGCGAAACTGTCATCCCTCGAACCCCAATCGCCTGTAACGCATCTTTGACGCTGTCGAGCTTGTGAGGTTTTACAATCGCGCTAATAAGTTTCATCGGTGCGGCTAACTCTTAGCGGTGGCCCTGAGATGAACCGATTGAGTATGCATTTTCAGCGTGTTGCGATGAATCCAAACCAATATTTTCATCGTCGGGAGATACTCTAAGCCCTATCGTCTTATCTAGTAGTTTGGCAATTGCTGCGGTTACAACAAGCGCATAGACTGCCGTGACAAGTGCAGCCAATACCTGAACGCCAAGTAGGTGCAGACCTCCTCCATAGAAAAGTCCGTTTGCACCCCCATGATTTACTGCCACACTCGCAAAAAGTCCCAACAATATTGTGCCAATAAGTCCACCCACCCCATGGACTCCTAAAACGTCAAGTGAGTCGTCATATCCAAACTTAAACTTCAACTTGACCGCTGAGGCACATATCAAACCAGCGAGCAAACCTATCAAGATTGAGGGCATTGTACCGATAAATCCAGCGCACGGTGTTATAGCTACCATTCCGGCAACCGCTCCGGAGATCGCACCGACGGTTGTCGCATAAGAGGTGGTTACTTTTTCTATAATTAGCCACCCAATAAGGCCAGCACATGCAGCTAACTGTGTATTGAGAAAAGCATGGACCGCAACTCCATTTGCGGCCCCGGCGGATCCGGCGTTGAATCCAAACCAACCAAACCACAAGATTCCCGCTCCAGCAACGGCAATGGGAACTGAGTGTGGCACCATAGCTTCTCTGGGCCAGCCATGTCTCTTGCCAAGCACTATTGCCAGTCCTAGCGCCGAAAAGCCCGAGTTGATCTCCACAACAGTGCCCCCTGCAAAGTCCAGCACCCCTTGATGGGCCAGCCAGCCGTTTGGACTAAAGACCCAGTGGGCAATCGGGACATAAACTAGTACGGTCCACACAACTATCAAGACGCAAAAGCCTGCGAATTTCATTCGATCAGCGCCGCCTCCAGCGATAAGGGCCGCTGTGATTACTGCGAACATCATCTGGAATACTCCAAAGGCCAGAGGTGAGACGGCCAAGTGAGAGAGTCCCGGAATCAAAGTATGGTTAGAACCCATTCCGGCGAGCCCTAAATTGCCGATGATACCGCCGCCAACATCTTTGCCAAAAGCAAGACTAAAGCCAAACACCGCCCAGATAATTGAAACGGCTCCAATGCAGAACATGCACTGCATCATTATTCCAAGCACATTCTTTGAGCGAGATAGACCACCGTAGAAGAGGGCCAACCCAGGCGTCATAAAAAGAACCAAGGCAGCCGAGGCCAGTACCCAGGCAGTATCGCCTGTGTTGAAGTGAGTTAGTAGCGTCATTTTGCGTCGAATCCCATCTTTTACCTCAAATGAGATTTCTAGACTATCGCAATTGCTGTGCTTCAAGGCAATATATGTGAACTTTCAGAGAATGATTCACTAAACCATTACCGTTTTCCCAGCATTATCCCAGGTTGGCTTGATGAACTAGTGTTCATGAGAATTCTCGTTCTAGGGGCAGACGGGTATCTTGGATGGCCAACTTCCATTTACCTTTCAGCTAAAGGTCACCAGGTAGGCGTCAATGATAACTTTGCCAGGCGTACTTACGACCACGAACTTGGTCAAGAGAGCTTGGTTCCAATATCGACCTTGAAACGCAGGGTAGATACATGGCGCAAGGTAAGCGGTGAGGACTTGGAGACCTACATCGGAGATCTTACCGACGCAGATTTTACCCACTCAATGATTGCAAAGTTCAATCCCGACGCGATAGTACATTTTGCTGAGCAACGGGCAGCACCTTATTCGATGATTGATCGGGCACACTGTGTATACACCCAAGTCAATAACGTTGTTGGGACTCTAAACATCTTGTACGCAATTGCTGAGATAAACCCAGATATTCATCTGGTGAAGCTGGGGACTATGGGCGAGTATGGAACTCCCAATATTGACATAGAAGAGGGTTTCATCGAAATTGAGCACAAAGGGCGCAAGGACGTATTGCCATTTCCTAAGCAGCCAGGCTCTTTTTATCATTTGTCAAAAGTCCACGATAGCCACAATATTGCTTTTGCAACGAAGATTTGGGGGCTTCGTTCAACCGATTTGAACCAAGGCGTTGTATATGGCCATACGACTGAACAGACTGACATGCATCCTGAGTTGGCTACTCGCTTTGACTACGATGCAGTGTTTGGAACTGTTCTAAATAGGTTTATTGTTCAAGCTGTAATTGGCCATCCTCTTACTGTCTATGGAAAGGGTGGCCAGACGAGAGGGATGCTCGATATTCGAGATACTTTGGCTTGTATTGGTTTGGCGCTAGACAACCCGGCCGATAAAGGCGAGTATAGGGTGTTTAATCAGTTCACTGAACAGTTCACAGTCAAAGAGATTGCTGAGCTGATAGCTAGAACCTTCCCCTCGGATGTAAAAATCGATCATCTAGATGACCCTCGGGTTGAGTTGGAAGAGCACTATTACAATGCGGCACACACCAAATTGCTTGATCTTGGATTGCAGCCACATTTGTTGTCCGATACTTTGATCGAGTCTCTTTTTGGTGTAGTCCAGAAATATCAGCACCTGGTTGATCTTGATGCGATCAACCCAAGTGTTAGCTGGAGAGCTACTCAAAGTCCAGTCAGAAACGATCAGAAAGGTATGGTCGTAAGCTAGTATGTCTCTTAGTATTGAGTCGAACGAGTCATTTGAACTAGACGAGCATCATTTGGCTACGATTGGTCGATCTACGCATTCTTTGCTGGATTCAACACTGCATCCTCTATTGGGAACTCTATTAGAGGATCTTTATGCGCGGTTGGATGACATTGTTGATAGACGTGCTGTTGATGATTTTTTTGCCAGATATTCAATTGTTCAATTAGCCCCTCTAGTGGTACTTATTCCTGCCTATCAGGAACAAGACAATATAGCGGGTGTGATCAATGGGATTCCGTATGAAATTGGGGGACTTGATGTTGACGTTGTTGTGGTTACGGATGGTTGTCGTGATAAAACTGCAGAAATTGCACGCTCTGTGGGAGCTTACGTTTGTGAAGTTGATACAAATCGAGGCCAAGGAGCTGCCTATAAGCTCGGATATGAGTTACTAAATGCCCTCGGGGCTCGGTATGTAGTGACTCTTGATGCAGACGGGCAGTATGATCCAGGCGATATTGAAGCTTTACTAGCTCCTGTTGTGGAAGGTTCTGTTGATTTTGCCCAAGGGTCTCGTCTCATGGGAGGGCGGGAGAAAGACGATTCTTTCCGAATGGCTGGAGTGCATTTTTTTGCTGTTTTGATCTCGATACTCTTGGGTCGCAAGATTACGGATTCATCCAATGGGCTTAGAGTTATGAAAATTGAGGTTCCAACTACGGTAAGACTTGACGAACCTCAGTACCAGTCTTCTGAGATGCTGATTTCAGCGATTCGCTGTGGCTTCATCTATAAAGAGTTTCCTGTCCAGGTTCGAAAGCGTCGATCAGGAAGTTCTAAGAAAGCCAAGAATTTTCGATACGGGCTTGAGTATCTGAGGGTTGTACTAACTTCACGATTTCGAATTAGAAGTTATCGGCTTGCCCCCAAGGCCAAGCTCCATTGTCTATAGAAGCTAATTCTAGTATCTATTAGACCATTAAGGAGAAGGTGGGCCAGTCTAAACAAGGCCGATAGGCGATTCCTGCTCTATATCATAGCAGGACCCATCGTATTCTTTCTTGTTCCATTAGCCTTTGGGCATCCTTTGATTGGTGGCGATGGAACTGATCAGAACTTTCCTTTACGAGTTCTAGCTGGTTTTGATCTTCGTCATGGTCATCTCCCTACCTGGAACCCTTATATTTGGAGCGGAACGCCGCTACTCGCTGGGTTCAACGCTGGAGCGCTGTATCCAACTACTGCATTTTTTGCTTTCCTGCCTTCGACGTTGGCATGGTCTCTCGCCGGGGCCTCGGTGTTCAGTGTTGCTGGGCTGGGAATGTACTATCTGCTCAGGATATATCGCCTTAGTCCATTTGCTTCAATGTTCGGCTCTATAACTTGGATATGCGGTGGCTTTCTTGGGGATCAACTAATCCATATTGACCTGGTTCAAGGCTGGGATTGGGTGATTTGGATGGTTGTAGCTGTAAAGAAGCTTTCCGAAGGCAAGGTGAGGTGGACAGGACTACTTGGCATATTTCTCGGCCTTGTGATCCTGGCCGGTAACCCGGAAGCAATGGTCGAAGGCTCAATGTTGACTGGAGTTTACTGTCTTACTCAAGTATATAGCACTAGGAGTCTCCGATTTATCCCGTATGTAGTAATGGGGGCGGCTATAGGTTTTGCCATAGGGGCGGTGCAGTGGCTTCCAGGTCTGCACGAAGCTCTCGGCTCCCAAAGAGGTACTGCCAGTTACAATTATTTTGTCGGGGGATCAGTCTCGCCGAAGTTCCTTGTGTTGATGTTTGTGCCCTTCTTCTTTGGCGGATACGGACGATTTGGGGTTCCTTATTACTTTGGGCCCTATAGTCTCTTAGAAGTTTCATCGTATATGGGCGTCATTGGATTAGCCGCTTTATTTTCCCTGCCAACAATACGACGTCGTGACCCACGCACCAAGGATTGGTCGGTCTGGTACTTTGTAGGAGCAGTGGGTTTAGTCTTGGCGCTAGGGTCTTATACGCCAGTCTCGCATCTAACTTTTCATATTCCCCTATATCGCCTTCTGCGACTCCCTTCTCGCAACCTAGCCTGGCTCGATATGTCTATTGCTGTATTAGTTGGTTTCTGGGTAGAACGAGTAATCATGCAAGCCAGGCCCTCCCAAGATCTTTACGCAACCATAACAGAGCCCCCAAAACGACTTTCGAAGGCACCTTTCATAGCTGCCGTTATTCCGAGCCTCATTGTTTTGGGGTTGACTGCTGCTCTGTTTGTTGCCGGATACCAGACCGAAACTTATCTAGCCGGAGCTTCCAAAGTGCTTATATCTGAGAGGATTACGGCGCTTAGGGTTTATTGTTTAGTACAACTAAGTATCTGCCTTGCATTTAGCTGGTTTCTATATCGCTACTTCGTCGTATCGTCAAGGCATATTCGACCTAGGTTTGGGAAGATCAGGGTCTGGATTCTAATTATTTTAGTAGTCGATATTGGATTTTACTTTGCAAGTCAACGGTGGATTGGCGAACAGCACTCTGAACTTTTGCACGGAGCAAGTTCTGCAGAGATCGCTTTGTCTCACTTTGTTAGCCAAGATGGAGGAGGTCGCTTTGCTATATATGATCCAAATAGATTGCACCCAAACCAATTAGATCTTTTGGGACAACCAGATCTAAATATCTTAGACGGACTATCAAGTGTCGAAGGCTACGGGTCTATAGTCCCAGGACATTATGCAACTGTAACAGAGACTCATCAACAGTTGACTCTTGCAAGGAGCGCTATAAGCGATGGGACTTTTGCTAAGTTGGGACTATCAACCTTGCTAACCCCTAATCAGTCTTTTCAGCAATCGGTGGATCTCTCCGGCTCGGCGCCTCAAGTATTAGGTCAAAAAGTTGTGCTTGGACTACCCATTGGAGTTGCTAGCGAGATCCCCCCGCCGGGCAGCGAACCTTCAACCAAGATATCAAGTGCAAGGCTCGGGGTGGGGGGTTCTTCATCTTGGTTTATCGGCCAACTATCAATTATTAAGTCGATTAGCTTAGAGGTTGCAAAAACTTCTATTACTGGTCAGGTAAATCTTCAACCTGGATTGATTTTGCCCAACAACCAAATAAATTGGTTGCCAATGTCTTTGCGAAGTTCCGGTTCTCACTCTGGAAACCCCGGTTCTCCATCTGGAAACCCCGGTTCTCCATCCGGAAACCCCGGTTCTCCATCCGGAAACCCCGGTTCTCCATCCGGAAACCCCGATACCAACAAGGCAAGTTCCGGTTCCCGTGGAGGAGCGCAACTTTACACAGCGGCCCTTGGTAAGCAGGCACGAACTGATGATGCAATCGGCATAGCAATTGCCAATCGTTCTAGCTCACCTGTTTCCGTGTCTCAAATCAGATATCAAAGTCTTGGAGGATCTAGATTCGAGCTCTCCGGTGAACTTACACAGACAGTTAGACCTGGCCAATGGAAGTATCGTGGACAGATTGGGTACTACCAAGTATATTCAAGTAATAGTTACTCTTCACAGCTTGAAATAGGTGGTAGTCCAACCGGCAAGATTTCTAAAGTGACAACGACCAAGTGGGGAAGTGAGAGCGCACTTATAAGAGTATCCAGCCGAGCTGTGTTAGTACGCTCCGTTACCTATGCTCCAGGATGGCACTATAGCCTTATTCCTGCCTCTGCCCCTTTTCCTGGTGGCGCATCCACAGACCTGCGCGGATCAGTTACTGCTCGTGCACCCAGTCCCGTTCTTGGCCTCAGTGGCTCGCGCAGGGAGTCCTCAAAAACTTCAACAATTTCAGGAGTAGTTTCTAAAGACGGATTGATCCAAAAAATCGTGGTTCCGCCGGGCACTTGGCAAGTTGTCTTTAGCTACCAGCCTTCGAGCGTATTGGGCGGAGGAATAATCACGCTTGTTGGCCTTGCACTGGCTCTGGGGTGCTTGGTAGTTCTTTAGAGTACGTTCCTGTGCAAACTAGAACAATGAGTTCCGCAAGACTTAACGCAAGCCGACCTGCGAGAGCTCCGGCCGAAGCTATAGACGTGCTGAGGTGAAGGCCATATTTTCCGCTGGACAGCAACTTTGCATAAACAACTTCGCGAACACCGATTCCGCCTGGCGAAAATATAGCGACATATCCTGCCAACCAAGAAAGTGCAGACACAAAAGTTATATCCCAGAAGGATACGCTGTTGGGTCCGATTGAAAGTTGTCCGAAGAAGATTGCGAGACAGTAAGAGCAACGGCCTGCAAAAAGCCACAAAGTAGCAATCACGACTGACCTAGAACTAATAGTAGTCTTGGACTTGAGATTTATCAGTATGACAACAATGACGACACTAACCAAACCAATAAGTGCATAGTATCTACTGTCGGTGACCGACATTGCTAAACCCGCGACTGAAGCAGCTAGAGAGGTTTCAAGGAGGGTTTCGATTACAACGGACCAAATTCTTTTTGACTTGTTTGCATTGAGCGTATAGGCACGAGATGCCGGTGTCAGTATTCCGCCAGGTACGAAGTGCAGGGCTTGTGTGCGCGACCAATTACTAAAAGCACGTTTTACATCTTGTTGGCCACTTAGAGCAATCCAACCACATGCAATCAATACAAAATAACCGATTCCCGCCAAAAGAGCCCAAAGAAAATTATAAGGATTCAACTCATCAAGATTGATTTTCTGAGAGGTCTTATAGGCAAGCCAGGCTAAAGCGCCAAGACAAAGAAGGAAACCGCCGAAAATGAGTGCAAGTCTAAGCCGACGGGGGATTTTTGAAGGTATGGAGGCGAGTTGCTTGAATCTCCCTGCTTCTAGGCGAGAGGTTTGTGGGCGTCCTCCGCCCAAGATATTTTCCGGATAGTCCACTACTCCACACAATAGTATGAGGAAATATGCCAGTGAGCGGTAGCAGTACTTCGAAAAACCGTGCGGGCGAGATCGGACACCTTTTCGAGGGAATATGCCAGGGTGGGCGAGTAGGTACTATCGTAAAGCAAAGGTATGAACATAGTAGTCACGGGTGGTAGCGGGTTTATTGGAAGAGTGTTGGTTCGTTCTTTGCTCGAGAATGGTCATAACGTGACAATCTTGGACCGGCGTCACCCTGATGAGGTGGGGGTTGACTTTGGCAGTTATGCACCGCAAATTGTGATAGGCGACATTCGTGATGCGATCAAAGTTAATGAGGCTATAAGCGGGCAATGCGAAGCCATATTTCATTTAGCTGCGGTCACTTCTGTATTGCGATCTAAGCTTGATCCAGAGGAAACCTTTCAAACTAATTTAGCGGCTACCCATCTCCTGCTTGAGCACGCTAGACAAGTTGGATGTACTAAATTCATTATGGCTTCCACCAACGCTGTAGCTGGTGATGTAGGAGAGCGCCTTATAAATGAAGAAACTCTCTTACGACCGCTTACTCCATATGGTGCGACGAAGGCAGCTGCTGAAATGTTGATGTCATCCTATTCAACTTGTTATGACTTAGTTTGTACCTCAATCCGATTCACTAATGTCTATGGTGTCGGGATGAGGGAGAAGGATTCTTTCATACCACGGTTGATGCGAGCTGCGATGGATGCTTCTGAGATCGTCATCAATGGAGATGGTTTACAGGTTAGGGACTTTCTCAACGTGCGTGATGCTTTGCAGGGGCTAATGCTGGCCCTCAACCAAGATATTGCAGGACCTCTAACTATCGGATACGGTGATTCTTATTCTGCAATTGACTTATACAATTGTGTATGCCAGATAACTAAGGTAGATATCCCATTACGATATGGACCAGAACAAGGTGGTGAGATGCGTGCTGTCAGAGTAGATATTAGGCGCGCAAAATCCTTAGGTTATTCACCACAGCTTGGGCTTGAAGAAGGCCTGGCCGAAACCTGGCTAGACTTTAGAAAATCAGCGCCCGTCTGAAACCTGGCTAGATTTCAGAAAGTCAAGGTCTGGTGTAGACAAAGGTTGATTTCCAGGCAGCCCAAACAAGATGAATCCTCCGCTGATTCACAAATCAATCAAGATAAAAACCCCGTCAGTTGATGTAACGAGGTTCTAGCCCCCAATAGTAGCTATGCTTGCGACATTGCTTGTGGTCTGACGTTCGTAGCAGCAAGGCCTTTATCGCCTTGCGTAACTTCAAACTCGACAGCTTGTCCTTCTCTGAGAGTTCTATATCCATCCATCTCTATTGCACTGTGATGCACGAAGATATCTGTTCCATCATCTTGCTGGATGAAACCATATCCTTTTTCAGAGTTGAACCATTTGACAGTACCGGTCGCCACCGTGGCGGACCTCCTTAGTTGTTGCTATTTCCAATATCGAGTTCTCATTGAAGGACCAACTCACTCAATTGCTTGAGGAAAGTTTGACAATACACAATTGAGAACCCACATGAAAGGTTACAACTATAAATGGTGCTTGTCATCCGAAAATCAAATTGTTGGTTTATCGTCCTCGGCCAAGAGCACATTTATGGAGAGGATTTCAGCAACAAGCAGGTGAATGGCCTTACATAGACCATCTGACAGGCCCTTTCATCCCTGCCATGGTCCTACAATCCAGTCGAACGTTCTTGCACACAATTTCGCAGACAACCGCCTTTCAGCTACAATTCTTTCGAATGTCGAACGGGCTAGAAGGAATTCTGCTGGGTGGAGCGATAGTCGCAGTCCTCCTTGCAACCGCTACTTGGTGGCTGGTCACACTTTTGCATCGAAGAATGGTTGCTGCGACAAGCTTTGCACTCGACAGCCTTGTAAAGCTAAATGCCACATTTGCACCCGACCTGAAACGGCGGCAGCGAATCCGTCTCAACTTCAACACCCGCGTCAACACCAAAGCAAAATTGGACCGCTATGACTTGCAAGCGCATCTCCGCGAGTGCCTATTCAACAATGAGTACCAGATTGCAACTCGCATTGAGGAAATGTTGGCTAGATTGGCCACCTATTCGGAGTACTGCTCTCGACAGGAAGAACTCGGGACCAAGGGACTTGGATGTTCACATTCAGATCGGCTAACCGATGAGAGGTACCGCAACATCGAAAAGCAACTTTTCTTCAAGCGCGTACTGCGTGCGCCGAGGCAATCAGCGAGAGTGCGCGTCTCGGTCTCCTACACCAGCCCGAAGGGCAGGAACTCCTACGAGCGACATCTAACTCTTTCCTTTGATCAGCTTCGAGATGAATTCGAAGTTGCAAAGAAAATTCGCGCAAGGCAAAACACCACGGTGTTTCTACGGCAGCAAGAAAGGAACAAGGTGACGATGAAGATCCGCGCACAGGTTATGGCGCGTGACGGATACCGTTGTAGGCATTGCGGAGTATCGCCCAACCACGATCCCGGGGTGGTACTGCACGTAGATCACATTACGCCCATTAGCAAAGGAGGCAAGTCCGACCTAAGCAATCTTCAAACACTCTGTCAGGATTGCAACCTGGGGAAGGGAGCCCAAGGGATGGGTTTTTTATCATAACAAAGGCATGCTTTGCTCAAGGTCATGTTTTATTTCCAGCTTATGGAGAGGATTTCAGCAATAAGCAGGTGAATGGCCTGCTAGCTTGAACCAAATCGTTCGGTATGGATAACCGTTTCAACAGATTTACGAGCCTTAGGTCCGTATTTTCCTTTGGGCCAACCCAATGCAACAATGGCGCATGGTTCAACGGTGAGGGGGAGTCCAAGTATTTTGCGGGCAAAAATCTCCGACCACAGTGGCAGAGTAATCAGTGAAGCACCGAGTCCGATGGCGCGGGCGGCTAGTAATAAATTTTGAATACTAGGATAGATTGATCCGTAGTGGCCGGAATTTGCATTAGGCGGAAGTGGGATAAAAGGGACTCTCCCGTGTCCTGCACTCAGGCAGCATACAATTAAGACGGGAATAGTATTGAAATTATCGATTTGCCATTCGACTGATGCAAGGATTTTCTTTAGTTGGCCTTGATCGGGAGTTCTTTCCGCGAGCTTATGACCAACTGATCCGTAAATTTTCCATGCTCGTCTGTACTGGTCTCCAAGTTTAGTTTTGGTTACAGAATCTCGTACAACGATAAAATGCCAGTTCTGTCCATTTGAACCGGTCGGAGCTTCAAGAGCTAGTTCAATACACCTCCTGATAGCGTAATCAGGAACTGGATCTGGGTTAACCCTACGGATAGATCTCTGGGTGTCCATTGCAAACGACAAGCCCGTCAAGGCAAGCCGTCTATCAATTTCGACAGGATCGGAAGTTGGCGATCTATCGATCGTATCTTGCAGATTACTATTGTTAGGCGGCAATTTATCTGTGCTCATAGAACCAGTCTAGGCGCAATTATGCTTTGCGCAGCACAGTTCCAGACGGGCCATCTTCAGCTATCCAGCCCAACCTGGTTATTTCATCTCTGAGCCGATCAGCCTCTCTAAAATTCTTATCTAGCCTTGCTTGATCGCGTTCAAGGGAAAGTTGGTGAACTTCGGCAGGTATCAGGGTTGGGGCCAAACTTGGGTACAGCCCAAGGCTTGCACAAAGCTCAAGTACGGTGAGCCCTAACGCGAGTGCTTTAGATTGGTCAGAGTCATCGGCAAAGGTGTTGGCTTGGCGGATTGCATCGAAGATGATTGCTGTGGCCCTGGGGGTGTCTAAGTCATCGTCCATTCGTTCAACAAAAGTATCGACTATAGATTGGTCTGCAACTATGCCTAAAGAGATTAGTTTTTCGACAAGTTTTGGGCCATCTAGGCCAACCTGACCAGCTTGTAACGTTTCTTGAGGGGTTTCAGGCACCTCGTGGCCTTCAGATAGAAGTACAACCCGACGAGCCAAAGAGTCGAGCCTGGCCAGAGCATCCGTTGCGTCTGCAATCTCAGTCTTAGTTACTTCTATTGGTGAACGATAGTGAGAGCGCATAATGAGCAGGCGAAATGCGCGAGGATCCGAACTGGACAGTAGATCATCCAAAGACGTGAAGTTCCCAAGAGATTTGGCCATTTTCTCTCCTCCAACTTCTATGAAAGCATGATGCATCCAATGCAAAGCAAAGCGATTGTCGAGTGCGACGGCCTGTGATCGTTCATTTTCATGATGGGGAAACTGAAGATCCATACCCCCAGCATGGATGTCAAAGCCATCTCCAAGTAATTCGAGCGACATTGCAACACATTCGGTGTGCCAACCGGGTCTCCCGTCTCCCCAAGGAGAAGGCCAGCTTGGTTCGCCTTGTTTTGCAATTTTCCATAGGGCAAAATCAATTGGAGATTTTTTGGACTCATCGATCTCAACTCTGGCACCAGATCGCAGCGAGTCCAGCGGCTGATGGGCTAACAGCCCGTAATCAGCAATAGAGTTACAGTCAAACCAAACACCTTCGGGGGTGACATAAGCATGGTTGGCCTCTATTAGTTTGCCAATGAGATCCACCATTTTGCCAACAAACTCAGTTGCTCGGGGTGCAGAAGTCGGGCGCAGTACTCCAAGGCAATCAACCGCATCCCACCATACTCGCTCATATTTCCTGGCAAGGTCTTCCCACGAGATATTGTTTTCAAACGCCCGATTGATGATCTTGTCGTCGATATCGGTTATATTTGAAACGTGATTTACCCTAATACCTCGCCACTCAAGGTAACGTCGGAGTATGTCGTAGACTAAAGCTGAACGGCCGTGTCCTAGATGAGGGACGTCATAGACTGTAGGTCCGCAAACATAAAGGGTTACATTACCGGTTTCGCAGCCAGCAACTGGTTCGACGGCTAACCTGGCGGAGTTGTAAAGTTTGAACACGAATCTAAATTAATCGGTATTGGCCCGAAAGGCATACTTTTTGTGCAACTAAGCCAGATAACGCCTTGGAGATGAAACAGGATAATATATTCCATCTATGAAATTCCACACATCTTCAAACGATTCTGCGACGGGTTTTGGCTGGGAATCAATTGTAATTCCTGACAAGCCAGCACTCGAGAACCTTGAACTGAAATTTTCTCAAGCGTGGGAAACCGATCAGATTTACCGTTTCAGTAAGGCGCGGGCGCGCGACAAGAATCCGACCAACCCTCGGGCGGGAGTTTACTCTATCGACACCCCGCCGCCTACGGTTAGTGGTTCACTCCATCTTGGTCATCTATTTTCCTATACTCATACAGATACGATCGCTCGATATAGACGCATGTGTGGCTTTGAAGTGTTTTATCCGATTGGTGCTGATGACAATGGGGTGCCAACAGAAAGACGAGTCCAAAATTATTACGGAGTCGGATGCGATCCCTCCATGGCTTATGTTCCTGAGTTTGTTCCGCCTGCCCAAAGTGCCAAGAACGCCCAAGGTACCAAGAAAGTTGATGAACAAGTTCATATATCTCGTCCAAACTTTATCGAGCTATGTAATTCATTGACAATTGAAGATGAGCGAGCATTCGAAGACCTCTGGAGAACTTTGGGGCTTTCGGTTGATTGGTCTAGCGCTTACGCCACGATAGATGATAAGTCTAGACGTATCTCGCAAAAAGCCTTTTTGCGCCTGGTAGCAAAAGATCTTGTCTATCATTCAACTGCGCCTACATTGTGGGATGTAGATTTCAGGACTGCTGTATCGCAGGCCGAGCTAGAAGATCGGGAGATGCCAGGTGCCTATCATCGTTTAGCCTTTGCCAGTGCTTCAAACCCTGATCAGATAGTCGAGATCGATACCACAAGGCCGGAATTGCTTGCGGCATGTGTCGCTCTGGTCGCCCATCCTGATGATGCGAGATACGCTGCGCTTTTTGGATCATGCGTGACTACGCCACTTTTTGAAGTTGAGGTACCGGTATATCCGCATCATCTAGCCGACCCGGAGAAAGGCACTGGCATTGCAATGGTTTGTACTTTTGGCGACGCCACAGACATTGTTTGGTGGAGAGACCTTGGATTAGAAACTCGAACGATTATTGGTCGCGATGGAAGGCTGATGCCTATATCGTGGGGGGAGTCAAACTGGATCTCACTTAATCACGCTAACGCGGCAAATTGTTATGAGCACTTAGTCGGCAAGAAGGTGAATCAAGCTCGAACCGAGATAGTAAAGCTGCTTCAGGAATCAGGTAAGCTGCTTGGTGAGCCTAGACCAATAACTCATCCGGTAAAGTTCTACGAAAAAGGAGAGCGACCGTTAGAGATTGTTTCATCGCGACAGTGGTTCATCAAGACCCTTGATATGCGCGATGATTTACTAAGGCGTGGGGAAGAACTAAATTGGTTTCCTCACTATATGGTGGCCAGATATAAATCTTGGGTTGAAGGCCTGAACCAAGATTGGAATATTTCAAGACAAAGGTATTTCGGTGTACCATTCCCGGTTTGGTATCGGCTCGATGAAAATGGCGAGCCAGATTTTGAGAATCCAATATATGCAGACGAAGAATCACTTCCAATAGACCCATCCACAGATCGACCGCAAGGTTTTGACGAGTCGTTGCGGGACAAGCCTGGAGGTTTTTGTGCAGATCCAGATGTAATGGACACTTGGGCTACCTCTTCCCTAACTCCTCAAATTGCCGGTTGTTGGGAAGATGACAATGAGCTTTTTGAGATGGTATTTCCGATGGACTTACGTCCGCAAAGTCATGAGATTATACGCACCTGGCTCTTTTCGACGGTAGTACGCAGTCACATTGAGCACAATTGCTTACCCTTTAGAGACGTAGCGATCTCTGGTTGGGTTCTAGATCCAGATCGCAAGAAAATGTCCAAGTCCAAAGGCGATGTGGTAACGCCAATGCCACTCATCGAGAAATACGGGGCTGATGCCGTGCGGTATTGGGCTAGTTGCGCTCATCCAGGGGTTGATACCGCGGTTGACGAAGGGAAAATGAAAATCGGGAGAAGGCTGGCTACGAAGGTTCTCAACGCATCGCGGTTTTCTCTTTCTCGGATAGTTTTATGGCCAGAAGATGATCGAGCATCCCTAACTGTGCACAATATCGTAAACCCATTGGATCGCTCGCTCATGTTTGGGTTGGCTAAGTTGATCGACGAGACGACGTCGAGTTTTGAAGTCTATGATCACGGTCGAGCAATCGATCGGGTTGAGTCGTTTTTCTGGAATTACTGCGATAACTATCTTGAGCTAGTAAAGGCAAGGGCCTACGGGGCGGATTGTAGTCAACAAGATCAACTGAGTGCGTTGAGCGCGTTGGGAGTTGCAACTTCAATAATGTTGCGACTTTTTGCACCAGTTATGCCATTTGTGGCAGATGAAGTGTGGAGTTGGTACAATCAGGGCTCCATTCATTGCGCTAAGTGGCCTGAAACAATAGAGGTGTCGCAATCTTTAGTACCGGAGGTAAGAGCCGAACTTTTAGAGCTGGCTAGCTGGGTCCTTGGCTCAGTGCGCAAGGCTAAGTCTGAAAGTAAAGTGTCGATGACCGCTCAGGTCGCTAGGGTTGTAGTCACGGATCAAAAAGCCAGACTGGACATGCTGGCAAGTATCGCACGAGATATTGAATCTGCCGGTTGTCTTATAGCCCCTATTGAGTTGGTCGAAAGCGAGACAGGACAAGAGCCAGCAGTGTTGGTGGAACTACTTATTTGAAAATTGTTTTTATTGGGACTGAACTAGCCCAAGTAGGTCCAAGAGGGGGAGCAATTGAGAGGCTGGTATGGGGTTGGGCTCATCAGCTGGCAAGAGAGTCTTACGACGTTTACATTTTGTCTTGGGGCGAGGTAAACTGTGGGCACCAAGTTCATGTATCGGATTTAGATGCACTTATCGAGAATCAAACCGAGATTGCACCGGATGTAACCATTGTAAATAACCGACCATTATGGGGACCTTTGCTACAGGGGCCTATTGTGCATATTTTACACAACTCTTTAGGGGCACTAGCTATTGATGACTCAGAGCATGCTCGCGAGGTACTAGGCAATGACCTAGTGCTTTGTGTGTCCAGTTGGCTCGCCATCCATCTGGCCGATGAGTTGTCTTTGAGTATCCCACCTTACCTCTTACCAGTTTTTGTGGACGATGCATTTATGGGTGATCTTTCGGGACCAAGATTTGTTTGCTGTAATAGCGACTCCGCAAGCAACAATATGGGCAAGACTCCAGGTCCGGGCGATCAGCATAAATTACTCCGCACCAAGGGGCAGATTCAGCGCAATTCTCTGGGTCCCGGTGACCAGTGTAATTCTCTAGGTCCCGGCGACCAGCGCAACGTACTGTTCCCAAATCGACTGATGGCAAAAAAGGGTGTACAAGTCCTGCTCGACGCACTTGAGATACTCGGACCACCTTGGCATGGAATATTTCCATTTTATATATCGCCATGGACTATACCTACAGATGAGCATCTTCAATTGGCCAGAGAAATTGAGAATCACGAAATGGCTTCACTGGTCGAGGCATTCGTCAATCCTTGGGAAATGGCCCAGGCAATGAATTCAAGTGAGATAGTAGCTGTATGCTCAATCGAGCCGGAAGGACTTGGGATCGCGGCCCTAGAATCTCAAGCACTAGGGATAAAAACAGTTACCTGTCGAAGTGGGGGACTGATAGAAGCAACATTTTCACCAAATATTACATGCGAACCCAATAATCCTGTTGAATTGGCACGAGCTATAGTTGAGATAGATTTTCAGGGGGAAGATGAGAAAGGCAAACGAGTCAAACTTTCATCGGACTTGGCACAAATATATGGGATTGAAGCATCAACGTCTGTTTTGAAGAGGCACCTGAATTGCTAGATGAAAATCCCCTGATTTCTAGAGGAGCGGAATTGTGGAATAAATTGCAAACCCGATAAGTACGAGCCCGGATAACTTGCGTAGAAGAGCCATTGGAATGACCTTTAGTAAGGTTCGCCCACTTAGAACGGCCAAAGCACATGAGCCCCAGAGGCCGATTATTGATCCCAGGCCGACAGAAAAGGGTTGATGGTAACGGGCTGTAAAGTTTGCGATAAGTATCTGAGTAAGATCACCCCACTCAGCGATAAATGTTATAGTGAAAGCCGCAACTGCTATTCGATAGAAAGACTGTCCGGCGGAGCTATACTTGGCGAATTGGCCGCCCACCTGGTCCGGGACTTGGCCATGGTCTTGCCCTGTTTGGCTTCCCACCTGCTCGTGCCCCTGCCCCTGCCCCTGCCCCTGCCGCGGCCCCTGGTTCTGCCCCTGGTTCTGCCCCTGGTTCTGCCCCTGGTTCTGCTCGTGCCCCTGCCCCTGGTCTTGAGCTGTTCTCAATTTCTCTTCGAGTAATTGAGCCTCCTCTTCGCCAGTTCTGATCTGGACCTCTTCGTGGCCAAAGAATAGAAAAATACCACCAGCGGCAAAAAGTAAAGCAACACCAAATTCGACAGGTCGTTTAGGTAGAGAAAGGATAAGCCGTCCAGCCCCAACGGCGATGCCGACATGCACCAAAAAAGCGCAAGAAGCGCCTACCCACACTGGCAGCGCACGATGTTTTGATGACATTATCAAACTTGAGATAAACGTCTTATCCGGCAGCTCTCCAAGAAATATAATTCCAGCCACCGAAAAGATTATTGAGAGGTTCAACACGTCAGAAAGGGATCAGCTAAAGTTGGCAAGGTGTCCAATGTTACCTCGTCTATTCAGGCTGGTTCGAGTTATACCACTATCTCACTTTCAAAACTGTGCATTGAGATTGCCCGATCAGTTGCTCAAATAGGCCAAGTTGCTGTCGAAGGAGAAGTAAAAGGGTGCAAGAAACAAGCTAGTGGTATGCAGTTTTTTTCGCTAATAGATAAGAATCATGTGATACAAGTTTCTGCAATGCCCAGGTTTGCTGCAAAAGTGAAAGTCGAAGATGGAGATCGAGTAATTGTCTACGGAAGCGTTGCTTTCGCTCAGCGTTTCGGTCAACTACGCCTAGAAGCGGTTGATTGTGTCCCGGTTGGCGAAGGAGCTGTGGAGCGAGCACTAGCTGAAATCAGAAAGAGATTAGAACATGACGGCCTCACCAGAAGACCTCGCAAAAAGATTCCAGTCTTGCCTAAAGCAATTGGGGTGATCACTGGGGCAGAAGCTGCAGTAATTGGTGATATCAAGTCGGTTGCATCCGAGCGCTTCCCTGGGTATCCACTTAAATTCAAGCATGTTGCAGTAAGTGGCCCGGAAGCTCCCAATGCTCTTATCGGAGCGCTGATTGAGTTTGAGGAGGACCAAGATATTGAAGTTGTGATTGTTGCAAGGGGTGGCGGCGAACCTTCGACTCTGTTTCCATTTTCAAGCGAAGAGCTATGCAGGAAAATATGTAGCTTGCGCTATCCAGTCGTAACTGCAATTGGGCACGAGCAAGACCATCCACTTTGCGATCTGGTTTCAGATCTGGCTTGTAACACGCCTTCATTGGCAGCTATGAAAGTTGTTCCCTCAAAAGCTGAATTGACAAGTTATTTGGATATGTTGACTATGACATCGCGAGACTTTCTGCAATCAGCAAGGGAGCAGCGTGTAGCAAAGTTAGCTAGTTTTGACATTCTCGGGAGTTTGATGGTCCATTATGGCTACTTGGAGCGTGAGTTTAGAAGTATTGATCTATTTGGGCCAGTATCGATGAAGTTTTTAGGGTTGCGAGAGCGCTTGGAGCGAATTGACCCCACTGAACCCCTTGTACGTCGGTACGAGCAGTGCATATCCCAACTAAACGGCCTGGGTAATCTCGCAGAGCAGCTCTCGCCGACCCAAGTCCTAAATCGCGGGTACGCTATTGTTAGAGACTCGCGTGGAACTGTTGTGCGATCGACCAAGCAAGTTAGTATTAGAGAGCGACTATCAGTTGAGGTATCCGATGGTGCCTTTAGCGTTACAATAGGTAATTCGGACCAAACCACCTTATAGACGAAAGATGAGATGTACGACCAACAATTAAACGTACCAGAGGTTGAAGAGCTTCATAAGTTGACTTATGAGGAATTAGTTGCCCTTTTGGAAACACTAACTCAAAACATGGCTTCAAAGGACATAGGTATAGAACTAGCAACTCAGATGTATGAAAAAGCTAAGACAATTCACCGAATTGCCTCGGAGCGCCTTGATTCCATTAAAGTAACTTTGGATTCATTGGAGAATCAAAATTCTTGATACTCTGGTAATTTACAGGAAGGTGTTGACAATCCATTACTTTTTTTCTAGCAAAATGTATAGCAAGAGGCGGCTTTTGCTCGCAGTGGTTGCTTGCGGACTAGCACTGACCGCTTGTTCTTCCTCAAATTCAGCTCTTGCATCAAGCTCTCGATTGTGGGAGTCAAAGCTACTCAAGACTTGTTCGGGTAAGGCAAATACAAACAGCACGCTATCTATTCAATCAAAAGCAACAATCTCAGGCGCGAACATTGCGTTTACTAGGAGCTGTCTTCTCGAAATTGATGGCGGGTCACTAACGATAGATTCGTCCAATTTGAAGGTAGCCACTTTAGGAGTTGTATTGGGTGCGAACTCAAACTTAATAATTAAATCGTCAGAGATAACTGGTCTGAATCCTTCAGCTTCGTTGTCGGTATCTTCAAGTGGTGCAGGGCAGACAGTCCAATTAGCTAATGACAAGATCAATATTTTTCGCGGAATCTTAGTGGAGGTAGGGCTGGGTTATCCTCCCACTAAAGGAGTGCACGATTTTAGCGTCACAAATTCTAAGATTGTCGCTTCAAGCCCAAGTGGTGTTGGAATTGAGTTGATCTCACGAGGCAAGTCGAAATTCTCCAATGATGTAATGTCGACGGCTGCAAATGGAGGGGTTCCAGAAATAGAGACTTCTAGCCCATCTTCCTGTAGGATTTATAAAGTGAAAGGTTTTCACTCAACTAGGTGCACTAAGCTAGCGGTCAGCCCTGGGGGATGATGCTATGAAGGTCGAATCCCAATCAAAGAAGGTTCGGCGGTGGTCGACGCTATCTGTTGTGCTAGCTGCGGCTGCAGGAATAATAGTTTCGGGCAGTGCCGCTGCTCTGGTTAACTCGGTGAGTTCAAGTTCTTCACCAACCCCCAGCGTTGCTTCAGCGAAATCAGGTTGCAGCTCGACTACTACCCAGGCCACTAGCCATGGTGTGAGTTCTCCAACAACCAAGATTCCACTTATCTCAAGTGGGGGCGCAGCTCAGGCAGAAGGCAAGGCTTCACAAGGGATTGGAAAAGCCTCACAGGTGGCTTACAATGGTTCTCTAGCGGCTTACACCAGCGCTTTGGCGCCACAGGCGCAGACTGTTGCTATCACGACTTTCAATCCTCAGCCTTTTATATTTACGGGTATCTATCCGACTGCTGGACTACCAAGCGGAGGAAATTCTATGACGATATCCGGGATTGGGTTTGGTCAGCCAGGAAACTTCAACGTGTGGCCTGTTTTTGATTTTGGTCAGTTCCCCAATGGGACTGAAGACTTAGTTCCTGTAGCATCAACGGTTGTATCTAATACAGAGATATATGTGCCTTCGGTCCCACCTTCTCAGAATAATTCCAATACTGCTTATGTAATGTTGGCAACTCCAGATAGTTACGTGCTAACAACCACCATTCCATGGCAGTTGATTGGATTTAGTGCCGCGGCGGTATATACCTACACAAATAATCCACCCCCGACCACGACATCGACGAGTAGCACCACCACAACATCATTCCCCCCAGCCTCCATCGCAGTTCCAGCGGTAATTCCCACCGTCGAAGGTATTAATCCACCTGCAGGACTTCCAACCGGCGGGGCGCCCGTAAGCATTGAAGGAACTGGTTTCAACGGGACTACACAGGTTCTTTTTGGAAATACTGCGGCTAGCACGTTTACAGTTGTTAGCCCAGGGCTAATAACGACGGTGTCCCCTCCTGGTTCCGGAGTTGTGGACATTAGAGTTATAAATCCTCAAGGTGAGTCAGCCCCAACTAGCATGGGTCAATTTTCATACTCGGTAAATATACCGGCGATACGAGTTGGATCGGTTCAGTTATGTCCTCCGACTACTACGATAGCCACCCAAACCCCTAGTGCTGCTTCGATTACTACGATAGCCACCCAAACCCCTAGTACTGCTTCGATTACTACTAGTGCCCCTGTCTCACCAACTATTGTTGGCCGAAAAAGTTAGACTCTCAGCCCTTGAATTTGTTGAATGTTTTCGCCAAGGCCGAAAAATTTCCTTCGACAAAATTTAGATTTACGTAGAGCCGTTCGAGAGTCTGATCAAGCGTACGCTGACCAGTCTTGAGAGATCGGGTAGCAAAAAAATCTGAGATATCGTTAGCTAACTCTCGTGAGCAGAGATTAGATATGTTCTCAAGGGCTCGACAAATCATCTGTTCGGGCAATGTAGCATTTATCTTTTCCCAGTTATTTTTGATAAATTGCCATCCTTGGGCTGCCAGAGACCGATTTGCAAGTGCAGATAGCAAAACAAATGGTGCGTTCTGGGTGCGTACCCCAGAGAAAGTATACTCCAGAGATCGCTTGAAAAGATCAAGGTCTTGGAAGTTATACAATGCCATTAGGAATCTCACCTCATCCTGGGGCGAGATTGGCGATAAGTAGCGACTCTGTACCAAATCATAGACTTGGGAATCGCCGGTTGTGGACACTATTGTTACAACTGCACTTACCAGGTCAGGGGAGAGCGCATTTACATTCTCAAGGTATTGTGAGAATGACTGATTTGCCCATGTAATCGTCTTAGAATCCTGTCCAAAAGTCCCCAGCCCTCTGAGGAGTACCGAGCGCAAGGTCCCAATCTTTTCATCCTCACTAGGTATCGGCAAAGATCCAATTCGATCTAACTGAATTGAGAAGAGCGAGCAGGTAAACTTAGCGAGAGACCGACGTATATCATCGCACGACTCAGAGTAGGTTGCCGCTAAGTCAATAAAGGCAAAGGAATTTGCAATATTAGTCCAAACGTTTGGATCGTCCGACCTAAGCTTGTGAATTACTGATAAGTACTGTTCAATAGTACCGTTCCCGCTTAGCGCCAGTGCCCAGTTATCTGACACTAGATTGAATATCTCTACCAGATCTAAAAGTTCAAGATGGTCAACAAGTTTGGAGTTTAGTGCCTGGGAGTACTGAGATCGATAGAACCCGCTTCCTCCTGAATTTATGACCACTAGATCTGGCTCTCCAACCAGTTCAATGCCCGCTCCATCTGAATCAAGGAGGAGCTTAAATTCCTCAACACTTTGATCTGTGACAGTTCTTACCTGGACGGGAACTTGGAAGTCTGATCCAATCGAATCTAATCCGGAATTTGCCCTATCGCGTGTTAGTCGAAAAGGCTCTTGGGTTAATGCCAAGTAGAACCCGTCATCGCTAGCCTTGATCTCACATGAGACCAGAGGGTGGCCGCCTTGGAAAATCCAAGAGTCCATTACCGAACGGATTGGAGCTCCGCTGGAACTTTCAATCGCATCCCAAAGGTCTGTAGTTTCAGCATTGCCATAAAGATGATCATTGAGATAAAGCCTCAGGCCAGTTAGAAATGCATCAGGGCCCAGATAACGTTCAAGCATTCGAAGAACCCCAGCGCCTTTTTCGTAGGTCAATACGTCGAACATTCCTTGGGCTTCCTCGGGGCGTACAACCGGGAATTCGATAGGCCTTGTGGAAGATAGCTCATCGGTTGCCATTGCTCCAGAACGTGTCAGCCCGAAAGTGGCCCAACGGTTCCAGTTGGGCCTGAAGGCATCTACACAGCACATCTCTGCAAAAGTAGCGAAAGCTTCATTGAGCCAGATCCCATTCCACCATTTCATGGTCACTAAATCGCCAAACCACATGTGGGCGATTTCATGTGCCACAACATCGCAAACGCGCTCGAAGTCAACTCGTGATGCGCTTAGGGGATCGACCAAGAGTGCAGTTTCGCGGAAAGTTACCGCTCCAAGATTTTCCATAGCGCCAAAAGCAAAATCTGGTATCGCAATGAGATCTAATTTGTCACCAGGATAATCTATTCCAAACCATTGGCTAAAAAATCGTAATGCATGTGCGCCAATTTCAAGAGCAAAGTCGGTCATCTTATCTTTACCGGGCGGATAGATGATAGAGAGCTCAACCGAATCTACTTGAAGTGGTTTAGTTGATTCGAGAGGGCCTATGACAAAAGCGACAAGATAAGTAGACATCTTTATTGTTCTTGCAAATCTAACTCGCTTTATCTTGTCATTGATCTGCTCTTCAGAGATAACTCTTGTGTTCGATACGGCTAATAGATCTTTAGGAACATCTAGAGTGATTTCAAACGTAGCTTTGCGGTCTGGCTCGTCCCAACAAGGAAAGGCTCGTCGAGCATCAGTGGCTTCAAACTGGGTAGTGGCTATTATCTGGCTTGAGCCATCGGGAGCATTAAATCTAGATCGATAGAATCCTCGAAGTTTGTCGGTAAGCTCTCCTGAAAATTGAATTTCTAAAATCCAGGTTCCAGGGTTGATTGCATTTTCGAAATTTACAAGTAGCTGCTCACTGTCCTTATCGAGGCTGTGGGTTACCTTCACAATTGTTCCGGACTTTGAGCAAAGTCTTACATCGGCAATTGACAGATCTGCACTGTTGAGCACAATTTGAGAAGTTGCCGTAATGACGCGGACTTCAATGGAAACTGATCCTTTGAATACAAACTTCTCTAAATCAGGAGAAAGATGAATCTCATAATTGAGAGGTTCTACGTTGCGGGGTAATCTAAAATCCATCGTGCTCTTACCTTAGATGCCCAGCGGATATGGGGCCATTTAGCTCCTCGACCAGGTAAGTTGTTCGCAAATTCACCAGGGCCTTCAGCAGCCCTTATCGATTAAGTTATGGTAGGTGGTAAATGCAGGCTTGCGTGCGTTGTCGTAGGTTACAAGTCCAAATCGCCATGGCAGGTGAAGTGTCGTCGGGCTTAGATATGCGCTCGGTTGCTTCGCGTCTTGCAGATCGAAAAATTCAAACGTTGAGAGATTATCTTGGGCGTGAACATCGCAGGCAGCTTTCAGGAAACCTTCTAGGGCAAGATTTTGATCAGTACTAGTATGGGACCACCTCACACTTGTTGCATAACCGATCTCGGTTATTTCAATTTGAATCTTTTTGGAGAACTCTCCTTGAGGCATTGCTTGAGTACGCAGCTGATTGAGGGCATTTATGACTGTTTTTGTAGCCGAGCTTTCAAAGGCAGTTCGGTTATTGGCTGAAGCCAAAGGAGGAAAATACGTCCCTGGATACAAGTCAATTCCGACCCAGTTAATTTGCGAAGCCAATGACTCCCTCCCAGAAGAATCAGCTAGAGAAAGCTGATTTAGCGATTTGTACCAGTCGCCAAGAAGAGTAATTGGTTCAAATGCTGCATTGAATCCAAGTTGTATCTTGGAATGGATCCGGGCGATCTCAGCGTGGGCTGCTTGGATCCCTGAAACTAGTGCCTGGTTTGCGTTAGGGAAAGCTCCATCGGAGGCTTGAGAGTTCAAAGGGGAGTTTGCTTCATTGGTGATCTGTAATGAACGAACTGCTTTGAATTTGGAAAGTATATATACAAAGTCTCGGACAAAGTTGGTATATCCCATGACGTTTCCACTTTGCGACATATATCGAAGTACGATTTCCAGTTTTAGATTTCGTTTGCTATATACGGAGATTTCATTGGTTAGAGATCTTAACCAGGGAGGGTTCGTTCCATAATGGTTATTCCAGGCCTCATAGATGTGGACAAGCATTGTTTTTCCGCCATCAAGCGAGTGTAGATCCGAGAGATCCGAAGTTGAGGTTCCGCCCGGTATAATCCCAAAAAGTATCGGATGGTTTTTGCCAATTCTCACAGAGATAGCAACTGGCTTCGAGGGAGATCCTTGGTTTGAGCAGCTCGCTAAGGTAGCGCTGAGAACTATAACCCCTAATGCCATAGCGATAATTTGCTTAGAAAAATTATGCCCTAATCTAGAATGATCACTGGCGTTCAAACTAGGATGGTAGCCTTGAGAAAATTTTCGAAAGATAAGGTAGGCCAGCACAAGAGATGAATCTTACTCGTAAACACGAATTTGATGTAGTCGGCATTGGAAATGCGCTAGTAGACGTGATGGCACGCTCAGGGGAAGACACGATTGAGGAATTTGGCCTACCCAAGGGGGCTATGAGCCTGGTTGGATTGGATTTTGTCCAACAAGCAACTTCCAAGATAACGCCGGAGAGTTATATATCTGGCGGATCTGTTGCAAATACGTGCGTTGGTCTAGCGTCTCTGGGGGCAAAGGCGGGTTTCATTGGGCGGATAGCCAAGGATGATTTCGGCAAGGCCTTTGATGGCGATATTACTAAAGCTGGAGTAACTTTTCGTCACAAGGCAGCCCACAGGCCGCACGATAGTGGTGATGCTACTGGACGTTGCTATATTTTTGTAACCCCTGATGCCGAGCGTACCATGGCTACATTCTTGGGAGTAGCAGGGCAGTTGACAGAAGTAGATATTGATACTTCTCTTATCGAAAATGCAATGGTCACATATCTGGAGGGATATTTGTGGGACTTAGATCGAACTAAGGATGCGCTAAAGCATGCAATGACCGCGACTCATCAAGCTGGTCATCTAGTCGCACTATCGCTATCAGATCCTTATGTGGTAGAACGACATCGAGACGAACTACAAGAGCTAATCGAAGGTGCAAGCTCGCCTTCGGACTCTTCAGGGGTTTACGTTGACATTGTTTTTGGTAATGAGGAAGAAGTTAGCTTGCTCTATAAAGATAGTTTTTCTAAGGCGGCGGAAAGAATTGCATCGAATAATGTGTTGGCTGCTCTAACCCGCGGAGCCAAGGGTTCCTTGATCCTGTTTGGTGATGAATCAGTGACTATTGAATCAAAAAAACTTTCTGGAGTAGTAGATACCACTGGTGCAGGTGACCTTTATGCAGCGGGATTCCTTTTTGGGTTGACTAGACAAGTTCGAGGGTATTCTGATCTAACTCTTAGACAAAGTCTTGATCACGTAAATTTGGAGCAGTCTGGAATGCTTGGCAACTTAGCAGCCGCTGAGATTATTTCGCACATGGGTTCTCGCCCTAAAGTTTCGCTGGCAAAGCTAGCAAAGTCCGAAGGGCTGATTTCCTAAACGGATAATTTCTGAAGCGATAATTACTGCGGCGCATTAACGTAAAAAATAGTTTCAGTGTGCGGTCTAGATGAAGGGCTGGCTAGCTGAACTCTTATTGGTCGCTCAAGAAGTATCTCTAAGGTCCCTTCGATATAACCTGCCACTAAATAGTCAAGTGGAAAGTTCGCATCTTCATCAGATAGAAAGCCATCCGCCAAGAAGACGGTTCCGCTACCAACAGAACTTAACGAAAATCGAAACCGTCCCATGCCAGCAGTTGCGTCATAATCCGACCATAGGTCTAGAGTCTGTTCTAGGTTCTTTACGTCGATATGTGATCTACGACACTCATCCAAGAATGACCGCCCCCAGTGACGTCCTACTGACAATCCAGCTACCCTAAGTGCTTGTTCTCTACGCTCTTCAGAAATTTCCGATATAAGAGAATTGATAATTTTGTGAATAGTAGTTGTTCTAAGTGAGACATTTCGAATCGCACCTTTGTGAAGAATTCCGGCAGCATCATCTTGACTCTTCTCGGTGAGCAGTCGATCAATTGCAGTCTGGCTAGAATCAACGACAGATCTAAGTCCACGCAACCGGCTGCTAATAAATAGAACTACTACTAATACCAAAAGCGCTCCGAAACCCAGTCCTACTGAAGAACGAGTCTTGGCAGGAATCGCTGGCAAGACGAAATAAGCAACAATTGGGATTACAATTGCACCAAAGATAGCAAGCAGGTCACTTTCTTCATCGAAAGAAAAAAATTTCTTCCGATCACCCCTATCTCTAGTAGAACTCACCTGCAACCTCGGTGGCCAAGATCTCTAGTACCCCTTCACGTGAGTTAGCCTGACCTAGCGCCCACATGACTTTTACGAGAGCAGTTTCTGGCAAGATATTGCCAAGTAACAACCCTCCCGCATTAGTGAATCTTCTGGTTGATTCATAGGGGCCGCAGGAGGGGGGCAAACCTTCGCGCACTACGCCCACTACGACTATTCCGGCGTCAACGCATGTTTGCGTGAAACCTTCCAGGGAAAGTGCGTCACTTAGTTCTGGACCAGTTGCCGATGGATATAGTTCTAGCACGACTCCTGCATAGTTTTGAGATTCTACAAGCTTAGCTATAGCATCAAGATGACAACCTGGATACAGCGTAAATAAAAGCACGTTATCATCAACTTGACACTTGGCATTCTTGGGCGGATTGGTGAGAGGCGGCTCCAGGCCAAGGATGACTTGCCCATCCTTTACTTCACCGATTTGCTTTGTTCCTATCGAAGTAAAGGCGCGTGCTTCGGCTCGGCCTTTGCGCACTCTACTACCGAGGTGAATGATACTTGACTGATGTGCAATCCCTGAGAAAGAGACGAACACGCCGGAAGGCAATGCCTTAGCTGCGCGCAATGCATCCGATATGTTGGTTTCCGCATCTGAGTTTGGTTCAGAAGGTGAAATATTGGATCCGGTAAGTACCACTGGAATATTTAGTCCCGCAAGAAGGAATGAAAGAGCAGCAGAGGTATATCCCATAGTATCGGTTCCATGCAATACCACAACTCCAGATACCTGATGGTTATCAACGAGAGTTGTGATAGCCCTTGCGATCAAGACCCAATCAGCGGGACGCATATTTTCCGATAAAGTATTGAGTGGTTGTAGGATATGAATAGAAGTATTTTCAAGCACTGGAAGGCGTTCGTTGCCATCATCAACTCGCAGGATTCCATCTGGGGATCTGACTGTCCCTACTGTTCCACCAGTTAGAATGACTCCTATATTAGTTGAGACCTGAACTGGTGCCAGATCAGATGCCAAGTGCGTATTCAATGAATTATTCCTGTAAAACTGGTTGATTTTTTCATCCAGGACATAATAGTTGTGATTCTAACAGAATTCATTAGTCGAGTTCGCTCTCTTCCTCGGAGGTGAAAGGAAGTTTGAGGTCGCCAAGCCTTACTAGGGTAGACGCTATCCAGCGGGCGAGTGGAGCAAACTTCTTATCCATTGAATCTAGGTCCGATAGAATTTCTTCGGTTAGGTGGAAGCTTCCTTCGTAAGTAACTTCGACCGCTGTGCGAGGGAGTTGGTCTTCTACCTCTGTGGGTTCTTGGGAGAATGACTGTTCAATTGTAAGTCCAGTCCTGTCTAGAACATCGACTCCGATGGGTGGTGGGGCCAGGCTAAGGGCCTTAAAGATTATCTCCGGGCTAACAAGTTCCTTGAGACTTTGGATACGTAACGAGATCTCAATTACCGCTTCTGGGACTTCTTCTGGGGATTCGCCAATTGACCACGAGCGATAAGTGCTCTGGCTCCAAGTTGGCCAATCTAGGGTAATGTCGGCCCTAACCCGCGGAGGGGAGCCCTCACCAGGGAGACTATAGGAGGTTTCCCAGGAAAGATCCCCAAGAAATACATCCACTTGAAAACGCTCCTCTATTGCTTGACGCTCCAAAAGGGCTTCTTCAAAGGCAGAGCGTATCGCTCCTATTAGATCAATTATTACGTGATCGAGCACTCTAAGAGGATAGTATTAATCTCGCCGTTTGAGAATAGTGCAGGTTGTCCGCTCTTTCGGGTACCCTCTTTGTTGTGGCTTTAGAAAGACTCGGTCTAGTGGGATTACCCAACTCGGGTAAATCGGCACTATTTAACGCTTTGACTGGTGCCCAAGTCGTTGTTGCTCCGCACCCATTTTCTACGACTGAAACCCAGGTGGGATCCGCTAGTGTTCCGGATGCACGTCTGGATCAGCTTTCCACGATGTCAAGTTCCAAAAAAACTGTCTATTCTACGGTGGAAATGGTCGACATAGCGGCTCTGGTGGCCGGAGCATCGGCGGGTGAGGGACTGGGTAACCGTTTTCTGGCTCAAATTCGAGAGGTCGATGCGATCTGCTATGTCTTGCGTACTTTTGAGAATCCGCAAATAGTAGGCACGACGAATCCGATTGAGGCCTTGGCGGAACTAGAACTCGAACTTGTTATTGCCGATGCCGACTCGTTGCAGAACCAGTTGGATCGTCGCAAGAGGGCTGCTAAGTCCGACAAGTCTTTAGACAAGGAAATTGCTTATTACGAGCGGGCACTCAAGGTACTTTCTGAAGGCACACCGCTTTATCGCTGTCGCGACGATAAAGAACTCGACTTTGCCCTACTCAAAGGTTTGTTCTTGCTAACTGCTAAACCTTCAGTTGCGATAGTTAATATTTCCGAGGACCAAATTGGTGACGAATCATTGGCCCAGCAGTCGAAGGAAATTGGCAAGATGCTAGGGAGTGACTCAGAGGCAATCATGGTTTGTGTCCAACTAGAATCTGAAGCATCACAATTGGATCCCGAGGCGAGAAAGGAAGTATTAGAAGGTCTCGGACTTGGCGAGGGGGTTCTTCCACGAGTTGCCCGTGAGACTTTATCGGCGGTCGGTCGTGAAACTTTTTTTACCACTGGTGATAAGGAGTCTAGGGCTTGGACTTACCGCAAAGGCGCAAAAGCACCTGAATGCGCTGGAGTTATACATTCTGATCTGCAGCGAGGTTTCATTAGAGCCGAAGTTATTCACTGGGATGAACTGATTGAAATTGGTTCATGGAGCAAAGCAAAGACTGTGGGTAAACTAAGGGTTGAAGGTAAAGACTATCAAGTAGTCGATGGTGACGTACTGGAGATTAGGTTCAATGTCTGAGGTAAGACCGTGGCTTGGTTAGTCTGCGGGGACAAAGTAGTTGCTAGTCTGGAGAGAGCCGATACAATTGTCTCTCGGATGCGAGGACTTCTTGGACGTTCGAGCTTTGAAGGAGCATTACTTATACGTCCAACTAAAGCAGTACATAGCATCGGGATGAAGTTTCCAATAGACGTAGCGTACTGCGATAAATCATTGAAAATTGTTGACTTGGTACAGATGAAGCCAAATCGGCTGGGTCGAATAAGATTCAATGCCAATTCGGTGATCGAAGCGCAAGCCGGTTCATTTGAACGCTGGAATATAAAGGTCGGAGACTCCCTTGAGGTAAAAGAGTAGCTTGGCAGCCGAAAAGAAAGTGATTTCAGGCCCTCTAGGGGTTCTCTATGTCGTCGGGACCCCAATCGGGAACTTGAGTGACATTTCATTTAGAGCAATCGAAATCCTTAGGAGTGCAGATATAATCGCTTGTGAAGATACCAGGCGCACCAGGAAGCTCTTAACCTACTACGAGCTGAGCTCAGGGGCTCGGTTGATTAGCCTCCATGAGCATAACGAGGAGTCACAGATTAATGAAATTGTCACCCACCTCGAGAGTGGCAGGCAGGTGGCTCTGGTTTCTGATGCAGGTATGCCGACAATTTCTGATCCCGGTTTCAAGTTGATTGACGCCCTACTTTCTAGGGAACTTGAAGTAACTGTAATACCGGGACCCTCGTCCGTGCTAGCGGCACTAGCACTAAGCGGATTTGCTAGTTACCGATTTTGTTTTGAAGGGTTTCTGCCGCTGAAGAAATCCACTCGGGAGAGACGTCTTGAAGAGATAGCTAATGAGGTTAGAACTATAGTTATTTTTGAATCTCCCTATAGGATAGTTAGGACTATGGGAGACCTTCGAAATTATCTGGAAGAGACTCGACGTGTATTTGTTGTAAAAGAGATTACCAAAGTTCACGAAACCATCTGGAGGGGAAGTATTGGTTCCTTGGATCCATTTAGTTCTGCCAGTCCGGCTAGTCTAAAGGGCGAGTTTGTGATCGTTATCGAAGGCAAGTTCACAAAGGACCATAACCAGAGCTAGGTGTAGCCCACCCAGGGAACTTAGGAGGAAGCATCTACAATACCTCCACCAAAGAATGAAAGAAACGGAGCATCCCCAAACTCATAAAGTTGTCCGTACTCGCTGACTAGCCAATATCCTAAGGAATCTGGAGTTGGAATAAGCGCAACGATTGCTTGTGGCATTTGCGCTGAGGCTGGATATAGCCGTGCATCGCCATGCGCATCGACAAATCCACTTTGGTAAACAATCCAATAACCTTTACCATCGCTTGTCGGTGCCATTGATACAACCGGGTTGTTTTGAAAAAATGGGTGACATCCAGTGCAAGAATCAGAACCGTAGAAGTGAGCATCACCGAAGGAAAATATTCCACCATCTGATGTTACGAGCCAATAGCCTTTGCCATCAGGGGTGGCCTGGGCGCTCACGACAGGATGTGTTGGGTAATTATAGAAGGCTGAACCATAAAAGTGAGCATCCCCAAAAGCAAATACTCCTCCGTCCGATCCAAAAAGCCAATAACCCTTGCCATCAAAAGTTCTTCTAATCGCAACAATATTTGATACTTTCAAAGATAACGCAGCCAGGTCACCATAAAATTTGGCCGAACCAAATGCTGTTACTTGCCCATTCTGGGTCGCGGTCCAGTAACCGTCCCCATCAACGTTTCCAGTAATTGAAATAACACTATAGTAATGAACATCAGGCCAAGCGCCAAGAGTTACCGAACTGGCATTTCCAAAATAGGGCGCTGAGCCAGCTGCATAGATATAACCGCCGTAGTTTACGGTCCAGAAACCATCGCCTGGAGTCAATGCTTTAGGCGCAACTGATTGAAAAAGTTCAGGCGAATGTGCAACTGATCCCTGAGAATTGATTACTCCTATATCGAAAGTCTGACTTAGCACAGAGTAGCTAGGCGGTAATGAAATAGTTATCTGTGAATCTGAGTCGATTGTGAAATCACTACTCTTGGTGCTCCCAATTTCGATTGTTGTGATTGAACTGAGATTAGATCCATTTATGTTGATAGCAACGTCTTGATTATCAGGACCCGACTGCTGACTTATCGAGCTGATGGTTGGAGCACCTTCCATGCCACCATTTGACGTTGTAAAGACAACACCTCCTCCTCCAAAACCATAGACGCCTCCTAATGCGATACAGGTTAGTAGTGTAGTGCAGGAAATCGAATTGATCGAGATGGGGGTTACGAGTTGTGGGCGCCAGGAAGTACCCCCATTATTTGTAGCTAAAATTATGGATCCTTGATAGTTTGAGTTGGACAAAAGCCAGCAGCTTTGTAGGTTTATACATTCAAGTGAGGTTGGAGTTACGCTATTGATTCCATCAAGGCTGCCAGCAAAATTATTTGTCCAACTAGCCCCACCATTTGTCGTCTTATAAGTGTAAAGTTGTGCCTGATATTGTCCAAAAATAATACAGACTTGAGAGCTGGGACAAGTGATTCCCATGTAGGACAGGTAGTCACTTGGAGCTGCGAGGCTGACCGGATACCAAGTTTGGCCTAGATCGGGTGAAGATAAGATCTGCTGGCCAACCGCCAGCCAGCACTTAGTTGAACCGGGCATGCAGTAGAGGGATTGGCTCAAAGAATTATAACCGATTTGAGATTGTTCAATGGTCCAGGTCGAGCCGCCATCGTTAGTTAGAGCTATTGTCGAATTCCCGAAGGCTACACAGGTGGATGTGCTTACGCACGACATCGAATTTACATTTGATAGCGTTGGAGGGGTCGGTTGAACTAGCCAAGTTACTCCACCATTCGTTGTTGTAAGCAGGCTAAATCCGTAAGGACCACCGTATGAAGGGCCAGCAGCCCAACAGACTTGGGTCCCACTACAAGTAAGAATTGAAAGAGGTTGGGGGCCGCCAGTGGTAATTGCGACATTCCAAGTTAGGCCCCCATTTTGTGAGGAGAGGATGGTCGACCCCGCTGACGGTCCATCCCCAAGAGCCAGACAAGACTGCTGTGAAGGGCAAGTCACATCAAATATTTGCAAAGTTGACAGGTCGGTAGGAGTTCCCGAGGAACTGACACTCCAAGTCTGCCCACCATTTACAGTCGCAATAACTGAAGGAACCTGGGCACTGTAGGGGCTGACCGCGATACATTGGGAAACGGAAATACACGATATTGAAGATAGTCCGCCGGCAATGGGGCTGGTTTGGTTGGTCCAGGCTGAGCCCGAATTTGAAGTGGCGGTAATTATTGAAGTGGCTGGTTCAAGGGAGTTAGAAGCGATTTCACCAACTAAGTAGCAGTTTGAGCCCCCAACGCAAGACATAGATGTGTAGCCGTCTGCGGGAAGCTTCTGCGTGTCGACATAGCTAGAGCCATTGGAAGAGCTAAAAACTTCATTACCATTTTGTCCTCCTCCAGCGAGGATAAAGCAAACTTGCGTGGATGTACAAGAGATCTCTTGGGCGCTAGATGTAGTCGAAAAAACCTCCGATGCCCAAACAGAACCAGCAGAAGATGTGGTGGTAGGAGTAGTTGAACTATATACATTTCCCGCACCGACTGTCTCACAAAAGTTGGATGACACACATGAAATTGAATCGAGGGACGAGGGCAAGTTCTGTGCTACCACGTTCCAAGTGGCCCCAGAGTCAGAAGTTACAAGTATCACTCCACTTATCTGTCCATAAGGGCCATTTCCGGCGGCCCAGCAGGTCGTGGTACTCACGCAAGAGAGTGAATTGAGTTCACTTGTAACCAATGTAGTTTGTGGCGGGCCTGAAGGATTAGCTGTGTTTGGTATGGAGGGCAAGCTTGCCTGGTCCCAGCTAGTGCCACCATCATCCGAATAAAGCGCTACCCCTTGGATTAACGCCGGATTATATCCGATCGCAATACAAATAGTTACCGAAGGACAGCTCGCTGCATTCAAGTTATAGGCTAGATTAGAATTGACTACTGTCCAGGTTGAGTTGGCTCCCTGATTAGTAAGTATCACGGTTGATTGATTGCCAATTTGGGTGCCAAGACCTATGCACATATTGTTTGAGTTGCAGCTGACTTGATTTAGACTTATTGCGCCCTGAGTGACGTGCCACCCTTGGCTTGATTGATGGGACCTGATTTTGGCGAGAATTTTTCCGGAACTAGGGGATTGGTGACCCAGGGCCGAGGAAGAGTGAAGTAATGGAGGCACATGGACAACTTGGTGGCTCGCGGCCGTAGCGCTAGCGACGCTCAGATTTGAAATAATTCCAAGCGACACTGCCGAGCACACGACAAGAGATCGAGTAAGTACAGGTCTGGTTTTTTGAAGAAGTTGAACCCGAGGAATACGAAAGTTGTTAGTTCCCGATCGCCCAAAGATCATTTAGTAAGTATACCTACTAAAAATTGGGAACGACGCAAAAAGCCTACAATTATCCAGGAGCCCTTATGGCGTCAGGGGCGACCCCGTTTGTTTTTAGCCCACCCCAGTAATATTTTGTGGTGAAGGTGGGGTACTCATTGGCAAAGTAGCAACCATTGAACGCCGACATGTGATACAAAGGAGCTTGCCCTTGAACTCAACTAATCCATCGGTCCCTGCACATATCGTACAGGTATTTTCCACCTTCGTAACCGTGATTCCCACTCCGTCACTCGACAGAGCAATATCGAGATCATCTCCTGGAACAATACCGAATACACGCCGTATCTCGACTGGTATTACAATTCTTCCCAGATGATCAATTTTTCTAACAACGCCCCTCACCGGACTCATTTCGCTACCTCCTACTGCCATCGCTAACCTTAGTTAACTGTGCCACTCTTTTATCTGACCACTCCCATCTTCTATGTGAACGATGTTCCACATATCGGACACGCCTACACGACTATAAACGCAGACGCTCTTGCCCGGTGGCATCGACTCATAGGAGACGAAGTTTTTTTTCTTACAGGTACTGACGAACATGGGCTGAAAATTGCCCGATCTGCTAGCGAGCACAACTGCTCTCCCAAAGAATGGGCAGATCAAACTTCAGCCAGGTTCTACGATACCTGGAAGCTCCTCAACATCTCTCATGATGACTTTATCCGCACTACTGAAAAAAGGCATCATTTGGCTGTTAAGACTTTCCTAGAGAGTATACGAAATCGCGGCTATATATATGTCGGGCCCTATGAAGGGCTTTACTGTGTGGGTTGTGAGGCTTACTATACCGAGTCCGAACTGGACGAGGGGAACATCTGTCCGATCCACAAAAAGCCTGTGGAGATGATGGCTGAAGAGAACTATTTTTTTGCATTAAAGGCCTTTCAACAGGACTTATTAGATTTTTACGAGAAGAATCCTCAAGCGAGAT
>JAKAVM010000108.1 GCA_021827485.1 Actinomycetes bacterium | reverse complement strand
CAATCCTTTCAATCGACAACCACTTGACCGAACAATTTCTACCATGCCATCGAGATCTTCTGGGCTTATCCCTTGGCGCTGAGTTGAGCCCGCAGCTAACTGATTGACTGGCGCCTGATTGGCCGCCATCCGATCGGGCGCAAGACCGTGATCTAGGTTTTCAGCAATAAACGAATCCAAATTTACCTGTATGAGAATACTTGGAGACTGAACAAGCTTGGCAAGGGCTTCTATGTGATTCTTGCGACAAACACTATGCCACAACGATACTTTGCTAGCAAGCATTCTTAGCTTATTTGACTGAAGCGCCCCAATAAAATGCCAGTGCAACTGTCCGCTCTTATTGGTCACCTGATCATACTTTTCCACTAGCTCTTGAGCGTAATTCTCTCCAAAATCGCAGATACCTACTGAAACGGCGCATTGCATTAGACTTGCAGGAACACCCTTGGACACGGCAACTACTTTTACCCTATCGGGGTGCGGACTAAGTTCGGCAATTCTTGATTGCAAGAGTTCATTTTGGTATCGCAGGTATCCCTCGATTTCACTCGGTGGTAAGGTGCTAAGGTTACGCACGTTCCAAGATATAAATCATAATTTTTCGACTATTAGCGCCATACGCTCGGCCTCCCCACGTGCCCTGTAAGAAAAGAACTCTCCGGCCACACACGAAGTACATCGCTTATCTTCAAACGATAATTCAATGTCAAGACTAGCTAGCTCAACTTCAATAGCTTTGCGAAGGTCAAGGGCAAGAGAACCGCTTTGAGTAAAGGCAGCTATCTCCTCGGGATCGCACCTCAATTTCAATGCTATATCAGCTAAATCATCATAGGAGAACTCATAACAACAAGGTCCTATGCATGGTCCGATTAATGCAAATATCTGAGAATGATCTATATCTCTAATTGTCTGATGCGCAGAACGAATTATCCCATCTCTAAGGCCCTTCCATCCACAATGGAGCGCACCCATAGTTGCTGATTGGGTCCCAAGCGCTATTGGAGCGCAGTCCGCAACAAAAATTGTCAGTGCTAGCGAGTCCTTAGAGACCATCGCGTCTGCTGGCTGTCCACATTCATCACTGGGTCCTATTCGAAGGGTTGTATTTGAATGAACCTGATCAACCCATTTGATTCGTCTATCTTCACTACTTAGTGCAGCCACCAAAGCTTTCGCGTCGCCTTGGGACTTGCGAGTTGCTCGAACAGCTATTGTACTCTTGCCGATAACCCCGTAATTATAGGCACCTTCTAAAACGGCCTCTAGAGTTATTGACTTCGGAGACGGGCTACTACTTACTGAGATAACTCCTGGATTTGTGGGGAAGCTAGTTCTATTTCAAGAATGACGGAACGTCGAAATCGTCATCGCCAAGGTCAAGATCCTCCACAACGTCAAGATCCACCTCGTCCGAAGTTATCCCCAGCCCAAGATTTTGTGAGCGTTGCCGCGGGCGAGAATCATCCCACCTTTCAAATCCAGCGGCTATAACCGTAACCCTGACTGCGTCACCCATAGAATCATCGATAACATTACCAAAAATGATATTGGCTTCAGGGTGTGCGACTTGATGAATTATTTCAGCTGCTTCATTTACTTCAAAAAGCCCCAAGTCCCGTCCGCCAGCAATATTTAGCAAAATTCCTCGAGCACCTTCGATGGAAGCCTCGAGTAGTGGACTTGTAATAGCAGACCGTGCAGCATTCACTGCCCTGTTTTCGCCAGTAGATCTTCCAATGCCCATGATCGCAGTTCCAGCATTTTGCATAATCATCTTTACGTCTGCAAAGTCTGTATTGATTAAACCTGGAGTCGTAATTAGATCAGTTATTCCTTGAACTCCGTGAAGCAATACTTCATCTGCAATTCTAAAGGCATCTATTATCGGCGTGTTGTCGGTCGCCACAGAAAGAAGTCTGTCATTGGGGATGATAATTAGGGTGTCAACCTTCTCCTTCAGACGTTGAATACCCTGTTCGGCTTGAACGGACCGTCGCTTTCCTTCAAAGCCAAAAGGTCGCGTCACGACACCTATTGTGAGAGCCCCTAGACTCTTCGCTATTTCAGCCACAACCGGCGCTGCACCGGTGCCTGTTCCACCACCCTTGCCAGCAGTGATGAAAACCATATCCGCACCTTTGAGCGTTTCTGTTATCTCTTCATTGTGATCTTCGGCAGCTTGCCTACCAACTTCAGGATCGGACCCTGCGCCTAATCCTCTAGTTAGATCACGACCTATATCAAGCTTCACATCAGCGTCACTTGACAATAAAGCTTGCGCATCGGTATTTATCGCTACAAACTCAACGCCGCGTAAACCTGATTCAATCATTCGATTAACCGCATTACATCCGGCTCCGCCGACTCCGACAACTTTTATCACTGCCAAGTAGTTGCCATGACGGCCACCTTGGAATGTGTCAACCATGAGACTTCCCTATCTGTATAATTACTTACGACTAATTGGAACTATTTGCACAGTATCTTCTGACGCAAACTAACTCTTTCCGAAAAGCCGCCAAATTGGTCCTGTTACAAACAAATTTACACGTCATAGTACCCCGAAGCGGACTTTTTAGTACAAAAGCAAGAACCGAGTGTAAATCGGGAAATTGTATTCGGTCAAGAGGCGAGGCCACATTAGTGATTTGGCTTTCAAATACCTATCTGACCAGGGAAACTTTCCGTCGGAAGCAGCCCCGCAGGGACAGCGTCTCATGGAGTAACTGTTGGCAAACTAGGATCACTTACGTCTATCTGGGCTGCCCCAGCAAGATTCTCTTTGGTTACGAGCGTAAAAAGTGAGATTAATTTATGTCTAAGTTGGCCTAGTCCACCAATAATTACTGTTGTTTTTTGGCCAATAGTCATGGTAATTGTTCCGTTTGGCCCATAGTTGATGGAAGTGACGAATTGGTCCAATTGATCTCCAAGAGAACTGGCGACCTTCAAAATGTTTGCAAATTTGGCACTTAGGTGTCGGCCCAATTGAGGCCCCCGACCAATCCCCTCCAAAAGCGGCAAATTTACGGGTGCAGGTACTGGTCCAAGTAACCTCCTCGTTGAATCTACCCCAACCAAAACTCCCTGTGCATCCTGGACTCTAGCTACCGCCACGCGCTCTCTCAGCTTAATGGAAAGTGTCCACGGCCACTTTCTCCTTACTTGCGCATTCAAAACCCAAGGAAACTCATCTAGACGCGACTCAAGCGTTGGGGGGTTTTCATCAATCATTGGGGTCGACCCGACATCTAAATTCAGCGAATGCTCAATCTGGCTTTTCGTCTCGTGGATTGCGCCTGATACATATAGTGTTTTCACCGCCATCAAAGGTGAATGCAATAATAGTACTATTATTACGATCAATCCCGTAATAATAGAGGTCGACCATAAAATACGCTTTTTCTTTCTAAGCGCCTCTTTCATAACTTCATCACGCCGTTCACGCAAGCGTGGATTTATCTTGTCATCAATTGGTTTTCCTGTCACAGCACCCCAGAGAAACGCACGAAGTTAACCTCACACTGCATCATTATCGAATCCCAATATTTTCACTTCCAGCTTCAAGCGAACCCCAAATCTCATCTCAACCCGTTCTTGAATGGTCAATATCAAATCATAAACGTTCTGTGCGCTACAACCGGGATCTGCTTGAATAAAGTTCGCGTGTTTGGTTGATACGCTAGCTTGCCCAACGCTAAAACCCTTTAGACCCGCCATCTCAATTAGGGCACCTGCCGAATATATCGTATCGTCACCTAGCTCGGCCATAGGTGTTTGCGGAGCTTGATTTATCATATCGCTACCTAGCTCGGCCATAGGTGTTTGCGGAGCTTGATTTATCATATCGCTACCTAGCTCGGCCATAGGTGTTTGCGGATTGGTGAATACAGATCCGCAGTTGTGCCCTCCGGGCTGATTTTCGCGCCTCCAGGCAACTATCTCTGATAGTTTCTTTTCTGAGTCACTTCTACTCGCCTTGGCCAGCTTCAAGCTTGCCCAAAGCACAAGATCACTTGATTGAACGCAGGAATGCCGATAGCTAAAATCCATTTCGGCTGCGAAAACTTGGCGCAAAAGCGCAAAGTTGTCGCTAGTTGCATCTAGCGAGACGATAGTGGCCTTCTCCAGGCAATCGGAAATTTGAGACCCGTGTCCACCTGCGTTCATCGCGACTCCACCCCCAAGTGTCCCTGGCACTCCGACAGCCCATTCAAAACCTGTTAGAGACCGCGCAACCGTCTTGCGAGCAACCACAGGCATTGCCAGTCCCGCCCCGCACAAGACTATCCTTTCTGGCCCACGTGCCTGGTTGTCAAAATATTGGGCATTCTCTGATGAATCAAAACCACTAACTTCGGAAAACTTTCCACTCAGGTGTATGGCCAAGCCATCAAATCCGGAGTCCGAAACCAGAAGATTTGAGCCATTTCCGATGACTAGTATTGGTACTAAATAGCTATTTAGTACTTCAAATAAGCGTTCGAGGGAATGTTCGGAGTCAAGCTCAAAAAAGATTCTCGCATTGCCACCAACTCGAAACGTCGTGAGCGGACCAATCGGCTTATCGACCTGCGCACCATCTCCTAGTCCTCGCACAATTAGCTTCACAATCTCGGGGTCGGAAAGACTAATGGAGCTTTGAGAAACTTCCCTATTGATTAGTAAAAACCTTTCTTCCAATGTCAACCAGATCTCCAGCCGACAGAACGATACATAGTTCGTTTGGCTTCATGTTTGACCGTAGTAGTGCAAAAAGTTTAGTTTGGTCCGGGCAGTAATGTGTAACAAAGTTACTATTTGCAGACTCAATCTGGCGGGCTAATCTCTCGGCACTAACTCCGGGCAAGGGTGGCTCTCCAGCTGAATATATTTCAGTAATATAAAGTTCGTCAATGTTGACGAAGCAATCCACCAACTCATCTTTGACTTGAGAAATGCGAGAGAAACGATGTGGTTGGAATACGCAGTGGACTTTAGCCCATTTTCCGTACCCTACCGTTTCAAGTGTAGATCGAATCTCAGTAGGATAGTGAGCATAATCATCTATGAAGGTAACTCCGTTGTATTGACCTTTGTATTCATAGCGTCTTTTGGCCCCAGTAAAATCTGACAGAGCACCTATGATTCTTGCAGGGTCGCCGCCCAGTACAGTTGCTGCACCAAATGCCGCTGTAGCATTCATTGCAACGTGTTTACCAGGAACCGACAAGACTAATTCATACTTATCGCTACTCGGATCTCTAATGCAAAAAGATACGCTGTCACGAGTAGACCTAATGTCGTAAGCCTGAAAGTCGCTTGTCGGAGCTGTTCCATAGCTTATTGCTTGTACTGTGCTTGGCTGCCTCGCGATAAGGGTCCGCAGATTTTCATCGTCCGCACAGTAAATTATTGGCCCTCTGGTATTAGTAATGAACTCTACGAAGGAGTGTTGCAATGCCTCGATTGAACCAAAAAAGTCTAAATGATCTGCTTCTAAGTTGGTAATAATCGCAAGGCAGCGATCCAGGCTAAGAAATGTCCCGTCACTTTCGTCCGCCTCTACAACCAACCATTGACCATTGGTCCACCGATAGTTGGATCCGAACTGATCAGTGTATCCCCCAATTATGAATGAAGGATTCATCCCAGATGCTTCAAGCGCTAGAGCTAGGATTGAAGAAGTCGTAGTTTTCCCATGGGTCCCAGCCACGCAGATTGTAGACCGAAGCTTTGTAATGTATTCGAGAATCGAAGCCCGATTGATAACGGGTATTGCCCGGTCAACAGCCGCTACTATTTCGGGGTTATCCTTGCCGATTGCACTTGAAGCAATTACAAAATCAGCGTCTGCTATATTTTCCGGCCTATGTCCAACAAAAACCTTGACCCCTAAGCTTTCAAGACTTTGTGACATTGAGCTCAAGACAAGATCGCTGCCAGAAACAACATGACCCAAATCCCTAAGCACTCCTGCAATCGCGCTCATCCCAGCGCCTGAGATCCCTACGATATGATATTTATTTTGCAAGATCGTAAAGTAGCTTTGTGATCTGTTGAGTTGCCTGTGGTTTAGCTAGTCTAATTGCAGAATTACACATTTTCTCTAAGGTTATTTTATCTTTTGATAATTTCTCTACCACTTTCCAAAGCTCAGCCCCATCCAAGTTCGAGTCCTCAATAATAATGGCTGCCCCAGCATCACTAAGAATGCGAGCATTAGCTAGTTGATGATCTCCAGGAGAGTTAGGTAAAGGTACTAAAATAGATGGTTTGCCTATTACACATAGCTCGGCGATAGTAAGTGCTCCAGATCTCCCAATAACTAAGTCTGCACTGGCCAAAGCAACGTCCATGTTTCTTTCATAACGCAAAGCGTGGTAGATAAAATTCGCACCACTTAGTTCAAAGCAATCTAATTCATCAATTACGATGGATAGACCTAGTGGCTTATCAAGAACTTTGGACCGGAATTCATCCCAATCTCGTTCTCCGACAGCATGTCTAATTGAAAGTTTGCTGCCCGAAGAATCACTCATCTTGTTAGCAACGATTTCGATTAATTGAGCAATCGAAACGTTAATTCTCCTTGAACCAAGCGATCCCCCGAAAGCAAATAACTGGAACACATCTGGGCCGATTTTTTGAATATGACGCGCGCTTTGCTTGAGCTTCTTAGCACTTGATTCATAAATCCCAGAGGGTTCTAGCTGATCTTCAGATGGTTTGGATTCTAGCTGATCTTCGGATTGATTGTGTTCTGTTAGATCTTCGGGTTGAAATAGCGGGCTCCATCGAAGCACCTCTTTACGAACTGGAGTGCCAGTTTCTATAGAGTTGGGTAAGCCACATTCCAAGAAGGAAACTGCATTCTTACTGGCTAACCGGGCAAGAACTTTATTAGTCCTACCAGCCTTTGCATTAGGTTCAAAAACAACTAATGGAACTCGAAATATTACAGAAGCTAGGCCGATGGCCATGCCCCCGTAACCGCCAGTACTAAAGGTAATCCGCGGTCGTCTATTGATCATAAGGCGACAAGCTTTGATAAGAGCTTTAGAGAGCGCTAGCACTGCTAGTAAATAGTTCAGGGGGTTATGCCCGCTCAACCCACGACCGGCCATAGCAACACAGGAGATACCTTCGGCCTCGACTAGTTCAATACCAACACCTCTTTGGGTCCCAACATAGATGATCGATTCAATTGGACATCCCTGGGTGATCAACTCGCGGGCAACCTCAAGTGCGGGCAACACGTGTCCAGCAGTACCTCCGCCTGTGAGAATTACAAAGCTTCTTGGATGCCTATTAGATGCCACCTAAGTAGTTCTAAAGATCCAACGAGTTGCGTTTTGAGTTGCGTCTATGATCTATATTTGCCTTCGCTCGCTTGACATGGCGAGGATCAGAACTTAGATGTACCAAGGATAATGGAGCAGGAGTATTTTGACTTCTAGTACTTATGCTAGACAAAATCCCCATTGCAATCATCGCAAAAACTAGAGAAGACCCACCATATGATATAAATGGAAGTGGTATACCTGTTACAGGCAATATTCCTATTACTGCACCCATGTTTATAATTGCTTGGGCCGTAATCCAACCAACTATGCCGCCTGCTAAGAGCTTACCGAATCTATCAGGGCACTTCATGGCAATCCGAACTCCAATTATCGCCAGACACACGAATAAGAGAACTACCACAATTGTTCCGATTAATCCTAGCTCCTCGCCAATGATGGAAAAGATAAAATCCGTATAGGAGTTCGGCAAAAAGCCCCACTTTGCTTTTGATGCCCCAAGTCCAACGCCCATGATGTGTCCTGATCCGAGAGCACTCAAGGATTGGACTACTTGATATCCACCAGTCGATGATTGAGCAAATGGGTGCAGGAAGGAAGTTAGCCTTTCTCGCCTATATGGTTCAGCAATTCCAAATATTACGGCTCCAACGACTAGGCCTCCAGAAATATAAAACAGCTGTTTCCTTGAGATACCAGCTAAGTAAAGAAGGCACATAAGACTGATGCACATAATCATCGTTGTACCCATGTCAGGCTGAGCCATTACCAATATCGCAAAAATTCCAAATATAACTACGGTTGGTCGGGTCGATTTACGCCAGTCGTCAATTGAGTTTTGTCGACGTGTAAGTAGATCTGCCCCGAAGATCACTAATGCAAGCTTTGCCAATTCAGAAGGTTGTAATTTTAGCGGCCCTGCTCCAACCCATCGGCTCGACCCTGACGCATGAAGACCAATTCCCGGAACTAGCACCACAAGTAATAAGAACGCAGAGACACATAGAAGTAGTGGGCTCAACTTCCTCCATAGAGCGTAATCCACTCTTGAAGCAACTAAGAAACATATCGTACCTAATATCAACCAAATGACTTGATGTTCAAAAACAGCCCAAGGTGATCCATACTGAAGGATGGACTCAATAGAAGAAGCCGACAATACCATCAAGGATCCCAATACGTTTATCAACAACACGACAAAAATCAACCATGCGTTGTCACTTGCCAATCTGCCGAGCGCTGATGCCCGTGAAAGACTCGAGGAACGAAGTGATACCCGGTTAGCGCTACTTTGATTAGCGCGTGTTTTATCTCCTGATCTAGCGATTTTGCGAGTTTGAGTTTTGGATAGAATTTTCACCGCTGGAACTCGCTATTATTTGATCGGTTGACCAGGCAAAGCTGACTAACCAACCCTCTGAAGTGTTCCCCCCTCTGGGCATAAGAACTGTAATGATCGAAGGAAGCACATCCGGGTGAGAGAAGGACTGTATCCCCGGCGATAGCACTGTCGAACGCTTTCTGAACCGCTTGCTCCAAGTTTGTCACTTGCTCAACGTTGGCAACACCTGCAAACATTTCATATAGCTTACCAGCAGATTCTCCAAAAGTAATCATCTTCTTCACTCTATGCAGGTTGGGTTTGACTATAGCAAAATCGAGAGATTTATCTCGTCCTCCAATGATTAATATTACGGACTCAAAACCACTAA
>JAKAVM010000090.1 GCA_021827485.1 Actinomycetes bacterium | reverse complement strand
TCAGCCGCCCCCAAGGCCACCGCTAAGACAACCCCAGCAAAGGCCGCCTCAAAAGCTACTTCCCCCAAGGCCACCGCTAAGACAACCCCAGCAAAGGCCGCCTCAAAAGCTACTTCCCCCAAGGCCACCGCTAAGACAACCCCAGCAAAGGCCGCCTCAAAAGCTACTTCAAAAAAAGCCCCCTCAAAGGCCACCCCCAAGGCCCCTTCCAAATCAGCGGCCTCCAAGGCCACCGCTAAGTCAGCGGCCTCCAAGGCCACCGCTAAGTCATCGGCCCCCAAGGTTGCCCCCAAGTCAGCCGCCCCCAAGGCCACCGCTAAAACAGCCCCCCCGAAGGCCACATTTCAATCAGTCCCTCCAAAGAAAGCCATTGGCTCTTCCGTACCAGCCGAAGTCGCAGCCGAAGGTGCCGAACCTCCCCGTAGAAAACGCGGTCGTCCCCGTAAGGTTCCTTTAGAGACCACAGTTACGACACAAGCTCCTGCCACCTTGGAAGCTGGCTCTTCCGTACCAGCCGAAGTCGCAGCCGAAGGTGGCGAACCTCCCCGTAGGAAACGAGGTCGTCCCCGTAAGGTTCCTTTAGAGACCAGTGCCGCTTCGCAAGAATCGGGAGCTGTTAGAGAGGTGCCTGTCTACGTAGAGCCCGAGCCGGAACCTGAACCTGAGCCTGAAATAATTATTATTGAATTTGAGCCAGGTTTCTTAGAGGGTCAAAAGTTGCTTCTGGAGGCCGAGCGAGATATGTATCTTGCGCAGGCTGCCCATCTGAGGGAGGAAGCAGATGCAATTGCTCGAGAACTAGAACCAAGCGACCTTCAATTTGATGAAGAGTCTGGGGAAGGTGGCAGCGTACCGGTAGATCGGGAAGTAGATCTAATGCTCTCTGCCCAAGCTTTGGCCGAAGTCGAAGAAATCGACGCGGCATTGCTAAAACTTGAAAGAGGTATCTATGGCGCTTGTGAGATGTGTCGCAGGAAGATACCTGAAGAAAGGCTTGAAGTGATTCCGCATGCTCGACTTTGTGTCCAATGCAAAAGCGGGGGAATCCTGAATCGACGTTGAAGGGTTTGAGTCTGCGTCGACGATGGGTTGTAGCTCTCGTTGCCTGTCTCGTTATATTAGCTGACCAAACTTCTAAATCTCTGGCCGAAGCGAATTTAGCTAATCACTCAATTGAGCTACTTGGACCAGTCCAATTACGACTTGTTTACAATAGCGGTGCAGCATTTTCAATAGGTACTGGCTTAGGACCAGTTATTGAAATTGTCGCTGCCGTAGTCGTTGTTTTTGTATGGCTGTATCTAAAGCGCGTAGAAGCTACAATTGCTCTAGTCGCTGGCGGCCTTATCATTGGAGGGGCGATAAGTAATGTTTCTGATCGCATTTTCCGCGCTAACCATGGAGCCGTTATAGATTTCTTTTATACTAAATACTGGCCAACATTCAATGTTGCCGATGCATGTATCACAACTGGAATTATATTACTCGCATGGCATTCTTTGAGGGCAAGAAAAGTCACATGACCCGCTGTCAAATAAATGCCAGAAATGCAACATGAACAACTCAAACCAAATTGAGCTCCGAGTTCCTAACTTATTGTCCGGGGTTAGGCTTGATAAGACGATATCTACTCTCTTAGGTATATCACGTTCCGAAGTATCTGAGCTGATAAGCAACCAATGTGTTTTGTTGAATGGAAATACCCTCAAAAGTCCTAGTAAGACAGCGTCGAATGGAGATTCCATTAGGATAGTGTTTCCCCAATCTGACACCCCCTCCCTCCAACCCCCCGACCTAGCCCCCCCCGATGCAAATAGCATGAATTCTAGGTTCCAAGCCCCCGACCTAGCCCCCCCCGGGGCCATTGCATCCATAGAGAGCCATATTGTTTATTCAGACAGCGATTTGGTGGTAATTGATAAACCGGCCGGAATAATAGTGCACCCAGGGGCCGGTAATAGCTATGGCACACTGATAGACGCTCTAGTTGGACTATTCCCAGACATTGGCCTTTTGGCGGAAAATGGGATCTGTGCAAAGAACCGCCCTGGGATTGTACATAGGCTGGACAAAAATACTTCCGGACTAATGGTAGTGGCGCGCTCAGAGCTGTCATATCATAGCCTCGTTGCACAGTTGTCCAGCCGTCAGGTGGAGCGAGTATATCGCTGCTTAGTTTGGGGGTCTCCAAAAGCGTCTGACGGAGTAGTTGATGGCCCAATAGGTCGGTCCAGTTCCCATCGCACCAAGTTTTCAGTTGTAGCGCAGGGAAAGCCATCAATAACTAGATTTCACGTTCTAGAGCGCTTTGGGTTTGGGCACATTACCCTAGCTTTGCTGGAATGTAAACTTGAGACTGGAAGGACCCATCAAATCAGAGTTCACCTTTCCCAAATTGGGTTGCCAGTAGTTGGTGATGATCAATACGGTGGAGCAGTCAACACAAAAAGAGATCCCGTGGGAGTGCTAAGTACACTAAAACGACAGTTTTTGCATGCGGGACAGCTAGCGTTCGTTCATCCGGCTACTGAAGAACTGGTGACCTTTAGGAGTCATCTTCCCGTTGATTTGCAACAAGCGTTGGATGGCTTGAAGCTTGCCACAGTCTAAGTCCGCCGATAATTCCTGATACGTTGTCGACTAAAGTGACGTTTTCCGCCAATTCAACCTTGATCTTCTTGGCGTTGCCACCCCCAACATAGAGATGATCATAGAATGTTAGCGCCTCCATCAATTCTATCGCATCGCGTACTAACTGCGACCAATGATGGTTACCATGGTCTTTGCGAGAGGCTTCACCTAAAAGTTCATTGTAAGTCTTGCCATCTTTGAATGGCTGATGAGCAATCTCAAGATGAGGGGAAAGCTGGCCATCTAAGAATAATGCTGTACCGAAACCGGTACCTAGCGTAATGACCATCTCAAGCCCAGTTCCACTAATTACAGCAGCACCTTGCTGGTCGGCATCGTTATCTACCCGTGTTGCGCACTTCAAAGAGCTAGTAAGCGCGCCAGCTAGATCAAAATTTGACCATTGTTCTTGCAAGTCCTTATCAATCTTTGATCCTGGGCCCGATTCAGTTACAAAGTGAGGAGCTGATAGAACCACACCGCTTCGTACCATTCCAGGAAACCCACATGAGGCCCTATCAAATTTACCAAGCGTTGACGCCTGCCAGGTGAGCTTCTCGACCAGTTTGTCTGGAGGCATGGGGTATGTAGTGGGAATTCGTGAAATCTCGCCTTGGATTTCGCCGTTATCATTGAGAACTGCTGCTTTAAGCCCAGTTCCACCAATATCGATGCAAAGTGTCATCAAGGAACTCATCTCTACACTGTAGGCTCTTAGCTTGATGAATGTCATGGTTTTTGGGAAAAGAGTTTTTGGGAAAAGAATTTCTGAACTTGTGGGAAGGATCCAAAAATAATGTGCGGAATCGTAGGTTTTCTGGGCGATGACCGCTCTTTGCTGGAAAGAATGCTCAAATCCATTCATCATCGCGGACCCGATTCGTTCGGAATTGACGTAGGGCCGAATTTCTCAATTGGAATGAGACGGCTTTCAATTATCGACATATCCGGTGGAGAGCAGCCAGTTATTTCTCAAGAAACCGGTTGCAAGATAGTGTTCAATGGCGAACTTTACAACAGTCCTGAACTTCGTAGGCAACTTCAATCACAAGGACTCAACTTTGTAAGTGACCATTCCGATACCGAGACCGTGCTAAAGGCTTACGAAGCCTGGGGAAGTGATTGCTTGACACACTTGGTAGGAATGTTCGCCTTTGTAATTAGCGACCCTAGAACAAAAAACTTATTTATTGCGCGCGACAGACTTGGGATAAAACCTCTATATTACCATTGCGATCAACGGCGCTTTCTGTTCGCCTCAGAGATCAAGGCGATTCTACAAGATCCACAAGTTGCAAGGTCTGTCAATGAGTCTGTCATGATTAGATTCTTGTTATATCGAGTACATGATGACGGCGAAGACACTTTTTTTGATGGCATCAAGAGGCTTCTGCCGGGGCATTATATGATTGTTTCGCCGGATGCAACTATTGAGATAACTCGATACTGGGAACCTAACATCAATGACAAATTCACATCCGATCGAGATGACACATACTACTCAGAACAGTTCGGTGAAATATTTGAAAAGGTTGTTAGAAGACACTTACTATCCGATGTCCCATTAGGAGTATCGCTGTCAGGAGGTCTTGACTCCTCCGGGATTGCTTCCATGACAAATCTGCTCATGAAGGCTGGAAGTGACTTGCATACACAAGGGGGACTGCATACTTTCTCAGCTCTCTATCCTGGTCAAAGTATTGATGAGTCAAAATATATTTCAGAGGTGGAGAAGTTCGTTTCTGCGACTCCTCACTATTGCCATCCAAGTGTCGATGAATTCTGGGATGATATTGATACATGGATATGGTTTCAGGAAGAGCCAACAATATCGTCAGCCCCCTACGCGTATTACAGCGTCTATAGAATCGCCAAGGGTCAAGTGAAAGTTATTCTGTCTGGCAATGGGGGAGATGAACTCCTTGCTGGCTACATACCTTATTTCAAAGCATATATGACTTCCGCATTCGACCAAAAAAGGTATCTAGATCTAATGCGCGAGCTATATCGAGGTCGGGATCTTTACGGTAAATACTTCGCACAGTTTGCAAAGCAGAAATTAACTCTAGCCAAGAATCAAATCTCAATTAGCTCAATGTTAGCTTCAATCAGGCCTCAAGGATTGCAGCGCACCCAAACACCCGGCACCCAAACACCCGGCACCCAAACACCGAGTAATTTTGAATTTACCCCAGATAGAAATCTAAATTACCGTTTGGCGCAAGATGTCTTACGCTACTCTACCCCGAATCTATTGCGCTATGAGGACAAGAATTCAATGGCGTTTTCAATTGAGTCAAGAGTTCCCTTCCTCGACCATGAGTTGGTCGAGCATATTTTTTCCCTCCCAATAGATCAGAAAATAAAATTTGGGTGGAATAGATACGTATATCGAAATGCGATGCGTAATAAAATGCCAGAGCTAAATCGAACTCGGCGTTCAAAGATTGGATTCACGAACCCCGAGATGGAATGGATGAAGCACCGATCGGATCAAGTAAGGGAGATTTTTGCCAGCGATCAGCTTGCCGGAAGAGGAATTTTCAATCAGCAGGCAATTCTTGACCAATTTGATATGTGGTTGGCTGGCTGCCCAGGTGACGGTCTTGCATTCTGGCGAATCTTGGTCTGTGAACTTTGGATGAGAAGATATATAGATCGTCCCACTGTACTTTGATAGGCTAATAGTTCTAATTAGCAAACCAGCGCCCGCCAACCTGTGCGGACACGCCGTAATCAGGCAAGATAGGAATCTTCGTGTTAGGACTACCCAGGGAAATGCAAGAGTGACAGAACCTACGCCCAAATCGAAAGTTATCGAAGTACAAGGGTGTTCGTGGGAGCGTATCCCAGTTGAGACTCATCTTGTGCACGTGAAAGAACCTCTTGAACCACTTTTTGATAAATATGTAAAGCCGCTGTTACAACCTGGAGATTGGATTGCACTTTCAGAGAAAGTAGTAGCAATCTCCGAGGGACGGGTCATTCACCAATCTGTCATTCGGGCTGGTCTACTGGCTCGGCTGATCGTAAAAGGAGTCAAGAAATACGAAGACGATGTTGGTTTTTCGGATCCTCGAAAGATGCAAGTTGCAATCATGCAAGCGGGATGGCTCAGGTCCGCTCTTGCAATGGCGGTGGGTGGATTGACAAAACTCATTGGGCGTCATGGCGACTTCTATCGCATTGCTGGCCATAGAATATCCGAAATTGATGGATTCAACCCCGAGACTGTCGCACCTTTTGATGAATTTGCAATGCTTGGACCGGAAAATCCTAGAGACGCATCGCAAAACTATGCCAAGTACCTGGGTAATGCCGTTGCCATTATCGACGCGAATAACATTAATGTTGAAATTTTAGGATTTAGCGACAACCTACCCGTAACCAGTTCTGAAGCACGTGAGATTCTCTTGGATAATCCAATTGGTCAAGGAGAGCAGCTAACCCCAATAGTCATCGTAAGGAAACAGCGCAAAAAGTAAATTAATTTCTAAGGTGGTTAGTGTTATTCCACAAGGTAATTGCAGGTAATGTCCTCTCGAACCCCAGCTCGGAAATTGAACAGGTCGACAGCACTAGATGCTTTCCGATCTGTACGGGCTCTTGAATCCAGCGTCCAGCCAGAACCCTAAGAATGTGTCCATGGGAGAATAAACAAATTGAGCTGCAATTAGAGTCATAGATCTTCTCTATTATTGAGTCGGCCCGCTCTGTTATCTCTACAGGAGATTCGCCACCCGGAGCACCATGGTCAAAAATATTCCACTCAGGGTTATGACTATGTATCTCTTGAGTCGTAACACCTTCATAGTCGCCATATCTCCATTCGATAAGTTCGTCCCAAGTTTCACATTCGTCTTTGAGCCCAGAGTTGAGATATGTGTCCTGTGCTCGACGCAAAGGACTCGACGCGACCAAATCAAATTTCTTATTCGCAAGGGCACCATTCAACATTTTCGCTTGGTCAATGCCGTTTTGAGTCAATCCAATATCGCTGATACTTGTATGACGGCCATCTAAGCTCCACTGCGTTTCCCCATGTCTCACCAAAAGAACGTTGAGATCAGTACTTTGCATTTCTAGTTTCCCTTTGCCCGCTCAACCATGTCATAAAGTGTGAAAGAGTCCAGATGCTCCCTCATGTGTTCACCGACATCTGACCAAACTGCCAAGAGCACGCACTGGCCTTCATGATCACACGCGCCATTTTCGTGAGGACGTCCGAAATCTCCAGCGACGATCGGACCATCCACGGCTGAGACAATTTGGCCTAGAGTAATTTCCTCGGCCCCGCGAGCTAGAACATACCCACCTCCCATGCCTCTTTTTGAACGAACTAGTCCAGCCCCCTTCAAAGCTAATAGAATCTGCTCCAGGTAGGGTTGTGGCAATCCGGTTCGCTCGGCGATATCTTTGACTGAAGTGGGGCCGCTTTGGTCTTGATGTAGTGCGAGCGACAAAAGGGCCCTTGATGCATAGTCACCTCTAGTGGATACTTTCACACGACTATCGTAGGGCATTCAAGTGTATTGATGTTCAACTATTGGACAAAGAAAAAGGAGAATAATGGCGAGAGATGAATCAGGCGAGCTGATTGTAGCTTCGGCGAAGGAAGTTACAACGGACGATTCTGAGCGGGTTTCAGGCAAAAAGGCCAGCTCTGAGGCGGATGAACTTACCCAGGCCCTCGACCCCATAGACGAAGATGCAGAGTCGGTGACTGAGCCCGGAAAGGTTATTCGAATTGGATCTATGCTCAAGCAGCTACTCGATGAAGTGCGCCAAGCAGGACTTGATGAGCCATCCCGGGTGCGTATGAAGGAGATCTATGAGCTGTCGGTGGCAGAGTTGTCCACCGGGATGTCGAGTGGACTTGCCGAAGAACTAAGCCGGATGTCATTTCCTTTTACGACCGAGGCGCCTAGCGAAGCCGAGCTAAGAGTTGCCCAGGCTCAGTTGGTTGGTTGGCTCGAAGGACTTTTCCATGGTATTCAGGCGACACTTTTTGCTCAGCAGATGACGGCAAGATCCCAGTTAGAGCAGATGAACAGTCGCGGTTTGCCCTCGGGCAGAAACCCAGATGCTACAGGTTCGAGTGGACCCTATCTCTAGATGTCGGTGACCGAAATCGAGCCGCAGGCCCAATGACTCAAAGTCGTGGGCAGGAGGTCAAGTCAGATTTTATTTACAAAGCTAGCGGGCATTTGGGTGGCTGATGGCTAGCTCATTTGCTCACTTGCATGTCCATACGGAGTATTCAATGCTCGATGGGGCATCAAGGTTGGAAGAGTTAGTTACTCAGGCCCAGCTCGATGGACAAAGCGCCATCGCCATTACCGATCACGGCAACATGTATGGTGTTCTTGATTTTTATAAGCAGTGTCGGGATAAGGGCATTAATCCCATTATTGGGTTTGAAGCTTATATGGCAGGTGAATCTCGATTTGAACGCCCAACACGCAAGGGTAAGCTAGACGATGGAGGTGGAGATTCATCGCAAGGCGAGAAACTATACTACCACCTTACACTCTTAGCGGAAAATAATTCTGGCTATAAGAGCTTGATCAACTTATCTTCTGAGGCTTACCTGTCAGGCTACTATTATAAAGCAAGAATAGACTGGGAACTTCTTGATAAGCACCATGATGGTTTGATAGCTACAACGGGATGCCTTGGCGGTTTAGTCAATCAAACAATTATTCAAGGTGATGTGGCAGGGGCCATGAAACTCTGTGGGCGCCTACAGGACATTTTTGGCAAAGATAATTTATTTGTTGAAATTCAAGATCATGGTATAGCTCTGCAGCACCAAACAAATCCTGTCTTGATCGAAATTGCCACTCGGCTAGGCGCTCCTCTGGTAGCCACCAACGACAGTCATTACACTAGGCGTGATGATGCTAGCGCACACGATGCTCTGTTGTGTGTACAAACAGGATCCACCATAACTGAAGACGGTAGATTCCGATTTGAGGGTGAAGAGCATTATCTGAAGTCCTCACAAGAAATGAGAGAACTATTTTCTGATTACCCTCAGGCCTGTGACAATACGCTCTGGATTGCTGAACGAGCTAACGTAACAATTGAATTTGGTAAAGCTAAGCTTCCCAGTTTTGAAGTCCCAGCTAAATATCAAGTAAAGGCCAAAGATGGCACTCCTGATTACGCGAAGTCTGCACGAAATTATTTGAAGGCCCTGACCCTTGAAGGGGCGCGTAGGCGCTACGGAGATAAACTGGACTCAGTCGTAGAAGAGAGAATCAACTACGAACTCTCTGTGATCGCAGACATGGGTTTTGAAGCTTATTTCTTGGTAGTTTGGGACCTGATCCGCTACGCAAGACAACAGTCAATCAGAGTTGGACCCGGAAGAGGTTCGGCGGCTGGCTGCTGTGTGGCATATTGCTTAGGTATTGTCGATTTAGATCCAATCCGTTATGACCTACTATTTGAACGATTTCTTAATCCAGGGCGCAAGCAAATGCCTGATATTGATATGGACTTTGACGATAGATACCGTACAAATATCATCAAGTACGCGACTGA
>JAKAVM010000078.1 GCA_021827485.1 Actinomycetes bacterium | reverse complement strand
CGATAGAGATGTACAGACGACCGAAGACGCGCAACTTAGCCATGATCAAGATTCCATCAATTTACCTTCTCGCGATGTATTCGGGAGGACGCTCGCAACTTTCCCAATCCGTCTAGCTGCAATTCTTATTGATCTAGTCATTTTAGAGGTTGTCGGGTCAGTTATATTGTTCGTACTAATAGGTTCGAGCACCAGCTATAGTTTCAATCCTGATAACGGCAAACTGCTTTTACACACTAAGTATCCAACTTCTTTTTGGATAGCCCTTGCGATAGTCTTACTTGTACAACTTGCTTACTTTACATTTCTAAATGGATCTCCCAAGGGGCAAACCTTAGGAAAAATACTATTGCGCATCTCGGTCAGAGATATTACAACAGGTGAATCAATAGGTCATCCGCGAGCACTACTACGCATAGTTTTGATGTTTCTATTTTTCATTACCTACTTCGTGCCTTTATTAATTGATTCCTTGTGGGTTTTTATGGATCCAATGAAGAGAACTTGGCATGATCTAGCAAGTCGGTCAATAGTAGTGCGTGTCTGAGATCTCATTTCCTCTAGCTTCGTGGAAGCGAAGAGCACTAGCTTGGGGACTCGATGCAATTATAGTTACCATTCCCTCCTCGTTAGTGATTACTCTCATAGGGATAGGAAATCGCCAAGTTGAAAAAGTAGTAAACCATAAGACGACCCTCTCAAGTGCCCCACCAACTTTAGGTAATACGATCCTTGAAGCTCTAATTTGGATTGCATTTTTTACGATTTATAGTGCACTTGGTGATGGAAGCTTACGAGGACAAACCTTAGGAAAACGCTGGCTTGGTATTGCTACAGTAAATTCTAACGACGGCGAACCTATAGGTATTATCAGAGGGGCATTGAGAGGCTTCATAAGTTCTCTCTTGATTTCGGCTGGCCTGCTGGTCGGAATAATCAATTTTTTGTGGCCTTTTTGGGATCCTCAAATGAGAACCTGGCACGATATGATAACGAAATCAGCAGTTATTCAAGTACGGGCGTCTTAGTGTTTTGCATCATAAGTGGGTATCAATTGACGTGCTGCAAGTGCTTCATCTACCCTGCCTACGGGAGTTGTGGACGGATACTCATGGAATTTAGAACTGGCTCCGACCTCTCGGGCTTCCTCGGCAATTTGATCAAGTGCACCTGCCAGACTCTCTAAAGTCTGAAGACTCTCGGTTTCGGTCGGCTCGATCATAAGTGCTTCGTCAACAATAAGAGGGAAATAGATTGTAGGAGCATGAAAACCTAACTCCATTAGGCGCTTGGCAAGGTCAATTGCGCGAACCCCGAAATCTTTCTTGAACTTTGTCAGGGTTAGAACCAACTCATGCATGCAAGTTCTGTCGAAGGCTACGTCATAGTTGTTAGACAGCCTCTTGCGTAACCAATTAGCGTTCAGTACCGCCATTTCGGAGGCATGTTTTAGGCCATCTGAACCATTGTATAGAATATATGCAAGCGCTCTAGCTAGAACTAAGGAGTTGCCGTGCCAAGAGTGAACACGCCCAATTGATGACTCGGGCATCTCCCATCCATAAACCTGTGAGCTATGCGAATGTTCAGGTTTGCTATTGGTTTTGACGAAACTTCTCTCTCTATCTGCAATTCGCACCGGCCTTGGTCCCGGTAGAAACTTCGCCAAGCGCTTGCTTACTACCACAGGACCAGCACCAGGCCCACCTCCACCGTGGGGAGTTGCAAATGTCTTGTGTAGATTCAGATGGACAATATCAAAACCCATATCGCCAGGGCGCACCTTGCCCATGATTGCATTGAAGTTAGCTCCGTCATAGTAAAGAAGTCCCCCACAACCATGAATGAGCTGAGCAATTTCTACAATTTCTTCTTCGAAGATCCCTAGGGTGTTTGGGTTGGTAAGCATGATACCGGCAATATTGGAACCAGCTACCTTTTTTACAGAAGAAACATCAACACATCCGCGCGAGTCAGTTGGAACAGTAGTTACCAGATATCCGCCCAATGTTACTGAAGCAGGGTTGGTGCCGTGTGCGGAATCAGGGATGATTATGTGCGTTCTCTTGTCTCCATTGGAATCATGAAAGGCGCGCATGAGTAACAAACCCGTCAGCTCCCCCGCCGCTCCCGCTGCCGGTTGGAGGGTTGCGCAATACATCCCGGTAACTTCACATAGAATTTCTTCCAGGCGGACTAGAACTTCTAACCATCCTTGTATTGCAGAACTTGGAGCTCCCGGATGTATATTCGCAAAAGATGGCATGTTTGCAACGTAATCACACAACTTAGGATTGTACTTCATAGTACATGACCCTAGGGGATAAGCACCCAGATCAACCGAGTACTGGCGATGCGTCAATCTAGTAAAGTGTGCAACAAGATCCCTTTCAGATACTTGTGGTAATTGTACCTCATCCTCTCTTAGATGTTTCTTGGGTATGAATTTATCAAGTGGATAATCTTCAATCCCAGTCGTTCTAAAGCTACAACTCGAACGCTGGTTGGCCGATAGCTCAAAAATAGTGGGTTCCGAATCGTTGCCAAGCAAAGGAATACTGGCCGCTACTCCCCCACCGCGCAATGAAGACCTACCGGCTGCTACTTCCCCACCGCGCACTGTACTCATTATTTGATAACTTTTCTCATAAGCTCAACATAGGTTTCGATTTCCCTAAGTGTTCGTTTCTCTGTCGCACTAACCAATAAAACATTGGAATATTCATCAGATTCCATCTGTGGCCCCAGCGCGATGCCTGCGAGGAAGCCTTCCTCGGCCATTCGTTCAATAATTACGTCAGCCGTCACTGGCAATGAGATAGCAAAATCACGAACGTGCGGAGCATCTGACAAAGCAAATATATCGTCAACCTCCAAAACCCTACTTCGAAGAAAGTTGGTGGCATTGATGCAACGTTTCGCTAGTTCTTTAAGTCCTTGCCTTCCCAGCCAGGACATTTGGATAGCACACGTAACAGCCATAAGTGTTTGATTAGTACAAACGTTGGAGGAAGCCTTCTCGCGGCGAATATCTTGCTCTCGTGCTCTAAGGGTTGTTACGTAAGCACTTCGGCCATTGGAATCTAGGGTTTCTCCAACTAAACGGCCAGGCAAACGTCTGACAAGTTCTTGTTTGCAACTAAATAAACCAAGATACGGACCTCCAAAACTAAGCGCAGTTCCAAAAGCTTGCCCTTCGCCAACAGCTATATCGGCCCCTAAAGCCCCGGGGGGAATGAGTACTCCACTTGCAACTGGGTCATAGACTACTACAAAAAGGGCACCAATTCGATTGGCCCAAGAGCGCAGCCCCTCGACATCCTCAAGGCATCCGAAATAGTTAGGATAACTTACAACAACAACACCAGGTAATTGCATCGACGATTCAGTCAGGACTTTATCACTTGAATCTAAAGAGATAATCGAATCCCAGTTAGTAACTCCGTTCGTCAGATCAATTTCAATAATGTCGTGGCCGGAACCCTTGGCAAAAGTGCGTAGCACTGCACGCCAGTTAGGATTTACAGCCTTTGAAACAAACACTCTGTTATTGCCACTTTGTGCAACTCCTAAGTTGACGGCTTCGACGAGTGCACTTGCCCCATCGTACAAGGATGCATTGGTGATTGGTAGTTCAACAAGTCGGCTTATCAAAGTTTGGAATTCAAAAACTGCCTGCAGAACACCCTGAGATACCTCAGGTTGATATGGAGTATATGCAGTAACAAACTCTGAGCGCCCTGCTAATGATCGTGTGGCATATGAAATATCATGGTCGTATGCTCCACCGCCAGCAAAGCATACGAGGTCCGAGTTAGCCTTATTATTGCGTCCGATACGGTCAAATTCATCTATTACGTCAGCTTCACTCATGGCCATTGCAAAATTGAGTTCTCGATCCAAACGAATAACTTCGGGTATAACTTCAAATAGTTCGTCTATTGAGTTGATCCCTATGAAGGAAAGCATTTCAGCGACTTCCTCCTCGGTATGTGGGGTAAATCCGCGTCCGTTCATTTGCCAACCGACTTAGTATGTGGGGTAAATCCGCGTCCGTTCATTTGCCAACCGAGTTCTTCGCTACAAATGGCAAATCGACCACGGTGCACTCTAGCGGAACTTCTCGTTCCATAACCCTTAGTGTGTCAACTCCTAGAAACTTAGTCGAGATAAAGCCCATTGCAATACCTACACCCAGGACCGGAGAGAAATTGCCTGAGGTAATCTCACCAATTGGGTTTGATGCACTAACATCATCGTATTGAAATATTTTTGAGCCAGAGCGAGGCGGTTTTCGTGAATTGGTCTTGAGACCAATTAGCTTACGGGCAATTCCTAGCCTATTTTCTGCCTCAAGAGCCTTTTTTCCGCTGAAAAATTCTTTGTCCCAACCGATTACCCAGTTCAATCCAGCCTGTTGTGGCGTAATTGTCGGTCCAAGCTCATGGCCATGCAACACCAGCCCTGCTTCAAGACGAAGAGTATCTCTCGCACCTAACCCTGCAGGTACTGCCCCGGCCTCAAGTAAGCGGTTCCATAATTTATACGCATGTTGTGCCTCAATGGCACATTCGATGCCATCTTCACCTGTATAACCAGTTCCCGCCATTGTAATGGTGACTCCCTCCCAATCTAATTGTTCTACTCGGAAACGTCCAAGTGTCGAGGAGCCAGGTATCACCTTTTCAGAAATTACTTTCGATTCAGGTCCTTGGATTGCAATTACAGCTCGCTCTTTAGTGATATCAATTCCGCCAATGGCTTCAAGTACAGAGTCAGTATTGGACGCGTTGGGCATTACATCGAATCGATCCTTGTCTACCCACCATACGATTATGTCGTCAATAACCGAACCGTCATTATCGTCGAGCAGGTGAGTATATTGAGCCCTTCCAGGTTCAATCTTGCGCAGATCATTACTAAATTGGGCTTGAAGAAGCTCAAATGCATTATCGGACTCTAGGCGAACAGTTCCTAAATGACTTACGTCGAACATAACGCATCCAGAGCGACACGCTAAATGCTCTTTGACCGTCCCCAATGGGTAAGCAACCGGCATTTCCCATCCACCAAATTCGACCATTTTTGCCCCAAGGCAGCGATGGCTACTATCAAGTGGTGAATGCTTTAGTTCGGGCACAAAAAGAGTATAGAACAAAAACTAATACGGCGATACACTGGACAAACTTAGAAACGGAAAATCAATTTGCCTTTAAGGCCAGCTCATAGGCTCTTGTCCGAGCTTCATCTTGAGCGTTGATTTCATGGCTGCGATCGTCGGACAGTGACGCAATTGCAGCATCGACCTCCTGGACTACCGATCCCATTGGTACGATATTGAATACCCCTTGTCCGGCTTTTAGAAGATCAAACATAGCTTCCTCGGTCTTGGCCAGGATAGTACTAGCTCCCTCCATCACTAAATTTGCACTTCCAAGATCCTCTCCTAAGTCCTCTTCCAAACAAGAAATAGCTTTACGAGCCCGTTGGAGGGATACCCCGCTATCTAGGAGTCGTTTGATTACTCGAAGTCTAACTATATCGAGATAAGAGTAACAACGGCTACTGCCTGTTCCTCCGGCTTGCATGATAGATGGTACAAGTAGACCACTGCGTGCCCAATAATCTAGCTGGCGGTAGGTAATTCCAACGATATTGCAAACTTGGGACCCTCTAAAACCTGCTGTCTTTGACCCTGTCATGTATACTCCTCGACCTCTCTGTCGCGCCCATTTGAACTTTGTGCAACCGAAATATAAACCCTATACTAAAGGTTGCGATTGTAATTACTTGGTGGTAGTTACAATATTGTAGGTCAACTTCACCCTTAGATCTATAGTTTTATGCGAGGTTCTTCAGTTTTTCTTCGATAGTAAGGCGCTAAAGGAACGTCTCGAACATGTGTACGAGACAGAAATCGTCGCGCTATGACTGGAAATCTTCAGGGCGAACGGCTTCTAGGAATCCTTTGAATTGACTTACAATCTCTTCAGGATTTTCCTCGGTTTCACCATCTTCGTTCTGAAGCTCTACTGCTTCGCTGTCCATTAGTTCATCGGTAACAAATATCTCAGTCCCACTTCTTGCGGCAATAGCAAGGGAGTCTGAAGGGCGAGCAGAGATCACCATTGATCTTGGACCTTGCGTGAGATGGATCTCAGAAAAGTAGGTAGCGTCACGAAGCTCGGTAACAACAATTTTATCAATAGTTGCTCCTAACTCGTCTATTAACTCTTTCATGAGGTCGTGTGTCATCGGCCTTGGAGTTACAACCCCTTGTAAAGCAAAAGCAATCGCAGTTGCCTCTGGTGCACCGATGAAAATTGGCAAGACTCTTTTGCGCTCGTCATACTCTTGCAACAAGACAACTGGAGTATTGGAAGATAGATCAACTCGTACTGCAACTAGCTCTACTAGAACCATTGGAATTCTCCGTGGGCAGTGACCATTGAATACATTGGTAAAGCCATCGTTAGCCTTTGTCCAAACTATTTAGCACGGCGCGTACCATTGCAGTGCGCATCTGCTGGCCCAACCTCGATAACTCAACCAGTGATTGACGCGCTTGCCGCTTTGCATCTGGATTTCTCTGCTTGAGTATCGGAACAACAACTTGTTCAAATAAGCCCACCTCCCTCTCGGCTGCAAGTTTATATATGCGAATATGTCGCGGATCAATTCCGTACTTAGAAAAGCCTGCCGCAAGTCGGGCAACAGTAAGAGCATCTTGAGTAAAAAAGGTAGTTCCTGCAACTACACTGCCAGAAATAAGTCCATATTGCATAAGCTCTTCAATGGCCGATGAGTGTAGTCCGGCAGCATTGGCAAGTTCCGACAAGGTAAGATTGACATCTTCTTCTGGGTCATCAGCAGCACTCTGGGAAGACTTGGTTTGCTCAATCTCTCCCTTGTCCGGTGAGATACCTAGTCCTTGGCGGGAGATATTATCTTGCATATTGGCCTTAGTTGTTGGGTTAGGGTCATCTGCTTGACCGGAATGGCTCAAATCTTTGGAGGTGGGTGGACCAGTCAAACCAAGTGCTTGGCGCGACTCACTGGCATCTTTACCAGCTGGTGGCGTTGCAAGTCCGAGTGCCTCACGAGCTTGTCGCAAATCTTGCGTTGTCTGAGGCGGCTTTTTGGGTGCGGTGTTGCCCGCGGGTCCAGAGTTGCTCACAGGTGCGGTGTTGCTCACAGTTGCAGTGTTGCCCGCGGGTCCAGAGTTGCTCACAGGTGCGGTGTTGCCCTCGGGTCCAGAGTTGCTCACGGTTGCGGTGTTGCCCTCGGGTCCAGAGTTGCTCACGGTTGCGGTCTTGCTCACAGTTGCAGTGTTGCCCGCGGGTCCAGAGCGGCTCGCAGGTGCGGTGTTGCTCACGGTTGCGGTGTTGCCCACAGGTGTACTAATAGGAAGATTTCTGTCTTCCCTAGTCACGGCGTGCCCGTCTCGGTCGGCGGTCGCTGGGCTGGGGATGTCTGTATCTCCAGCAATATCCACAACCTTGGTAGCATGCTTGGTAGGGTTCACGATTACTGATTGCCTTGCTGTCGATGCATGTACTTCGGCTTCCGCGACGGTCTTTCTCTCTTGTTCAATTGCAGAGAATTCCATATTTCTACTTGTCTCTAGTTTTGAGTCCTGCTGAGAGTTACGCGGAGCAAGAAGTGGTCCGTTCTGCCTTGTAAGAGAAGCATAAGGTTCTTTAGGGCTCTTGAATGATGGCTCAGTTACCTGTTCCTTTATTGTTCGAACTGCCAGAGTTTCGTCACGTGATTCATCAACCAATACGCCAGATTGACTGGCAACTGTATCGGTCGCAGACCCAGTGAAATCTAAGCGAGGTTGAATAACTTTGTCATTCACCTCCTCTGGGACACCGTGGAGCTTGCCCTTAATAACCTTTAGCGGAAGAAAGTTTTCTCTTTGTTGGCGTAAGATCCATCGAAGTTTGTCAACGTCATCTTCATAGAATTTACGATAGCCTGACGGTGTTCTCTCAGGGTCAAGTAGACCTTGACTCTCAAGGAATCTTATTTTAGATATTGTAATGTCTGGAAAATCGCTCTTGAGCAAGTTCAACACATCGCCTATCGACAAAAAGGTTCGTTCGGACATCACCTATTCTGCACTGCTTCCCCCGCCGGACAGAAAAACTAACTTGAAGCGACCAACTTGGAGTTCATCGCCCCCAGATAGTTGTGCTAGATCTACCCGCTGTCGGTTCAAATACGTACCGTTCAGAGATCCAACGTCATTGATCCAGTACTTATTATCGCGAATTGTAACGTTGCAATGTCTCCGTGAAACAGTTACGTCATCTAAGAATATATCGCTATCCGGGTGGCGACCTATCTGAGTTAGCTCTTGATGGAGAGAGTATCGAGATCCCGCATTTGGACCTCTCTTGACAACAAGTACTCCAAATCCGCTTTCCGGTACTGGAAGTGAAACTGAAATTTCCTCTTCACTAGCATCGACTGATTCAATCGGACTGATAGTTATAGTTGTCTCACTAGATTCAAGGTGTTCAAGGGCAGCTCCACATGAGGAGCAGAAATTAGATGGGGCTGGATTACGATGGCCACAGTTATTGCAGAACACAATATCTAGATTATCTCAAATACAACTGCTCATATCATACTGAGCGCAATATGAGTCCTCTGTGCTGGGCTACCCTTCGGTTAGGCTCCGATAGGCAGATGGGTCCAGCAGCTGGCCTGGGAGTTCATCAGATTCAACTTCTATCACGCAGATCCATCCTTGGCCATAGGGGTCCGAATTCAACAACTCCGGCTGGCTGTCAAGATTGGTGTTTACCTCGACAATCTTTCCGCCAAGCGGAGCATAGATGTCTGAAACCGACTTGGTAGACTCTACTTCGCCTAACGTACTGCCTGCAGGATAGCTCTCCCCTAGCTTTGGCAAGGAAACAAATACAATATCTCCCAGGGCATCTTGAGCGTAATCCGTAATGCCAACCTTTGCCTGGTTTCCTTGTAACAGGACCCACTCATGATCTTCACTAAATTTCAAATTTTCTGGAATATTCATTGAGTAATGCGTAGCACAACTAGGCCAGTAGCTGTCCAATCCATAAACTTGACACTCTAGTCAATTATTCTTCCGCGGGAGAATGACACTAACTTGACGCAGTGGTCAATTATTCCTCCGCGGGAGAATGACATTGACTTGACAGTCTGGTCAATTATTCTTCCGCGGGAGAATAAACACTTACTAACC
>JAKAVM010000008.1 GCA_021827485.1 Actinomycetes bacterium | reverse complement strand
GAAATATTGGATTTGTTTGGTGACTTGCCGATGCTTTGGATCCACACGAAGAAAGTAATGAAATTATTGTGATTGCTACAAGTGCTCTCTTTAGCATCAAAGTAGCATATATGTCGGTACTAGATTTTGCTAGAATGTTGCAAGTACCTAACCTCCTGTGAAAGAAAAGGCCGGGGTCAAACTCATAATCCTGTCACCCACCAGCTAATCTAACTGTTGGGCTTTTAGCGCTCCAAGAGAACAAACTAGCAGGGCTTATTTATGATATTTCTATAGTCGCTGGCGTTGTCGTAGTCCCAATTTTACCTGTTATGGTTCCCAACCACCACCAGATAAGTCCAACCAAGTATATCGAGTGAGTTAGCGCTGGCAATCAAAGATGGCCTTGTTCGATCCTTTACCACTCCACTTTATCTATTGTCAACCTATATCTCGCCCGCCGATAATTTCCATTATGTAAAGCTGGGGTGTTTTAGTGGCCGTTTGTCGTTCACCTTCGGCGATGTTAGGAGGCATGATTGAGCCTTTGCAACTTGAGTTCAGCCGGATATTATTGTAGATGCCCTATTACTTGCCTGGGAGGCTCAAGATATGCTAGAACTCATCAAGCAAAGCAAGTAATGAAAATGCTCTTACACAGACTTACTGATAGGCTCTGGCCCAAAGTTGGGTTATTGCATGGGCCTAAGATGCCCCATTTTATGTATCACTTGCTATCTCTTACTTTCCACCAATTCTCTGATTCGGTTTTCCTTCCACGCAAGAAAGTTTCCAACTTTCCTAGGCCGATTCACACCGATCAACTCGCTGCTCCACCAACAATCGGCGCACCAATCTGCTTGCCACCCATGGAGCCCAGATATTGAGCATGGCCGAAGGCAAATACTCCACCATCTGACCCAATTAGCCAGTATCCTTCACCATCTGGAGTTGTGATCATTGAAACTATTGGGCTGTTTAGTACCATTGCCCCAGTAGATCCGTAGAACTGAGCATCACCAAAAGCAAACACTCCACCATCTGCCGAATAGAGCCAATATCCTGCCCCGCCAGGAAGTGAGACTATGCCTATAATTGGGCGGGTAAATTGCATATTCTTACCACCACCTAAAAGTGGAGCGTTACCGAAGCTATATACATTGCCAGCAGAATCAACCAGCCAGTAGCCATCTCCGCCATTACTGGTTGCAATTCCAACAATTGGTTGGTTGAGCACAGAACCTGCCGCTGATCCATAGAACTGGGCATCGCCAAAGCTGTAGACCCCACCGTTGGAAGACACCAGCCAGTATCCTTTCCCATCAAATGACGAGGCAATGGCGACAATATTGGTTGCGTTGACGCCGATTGAGGGCAGTGAACCAAAGAATGGTGCACCGAAAGAATATACAGAACCATCTTTGCTTACTAACCAATAGCCACTCCCATTTGGTACCTGGGCACTTGCAACAATTGATCCTGGCTCTGCAATCCCGCTCGCAGAGCCGTTGAACGGAGCCGAGCCAAATGAATAGACGCCACCTGATGAATCATTCATCAAATAACCTTGGCTTTGTGGAACTGCACCTGGGGCACTACCAGTAAGAGCGAAGGGCATTGGATAGGTGGAATTTACAGGAGAACCATATCCAACAGCCATACAGAACCCCGACGCCACACACGATACATCTGTCAAAATATCGAATGACGACGGCCCCTCATTGGGATTCTGCGAAGAAACCACACTCCAGTTGGAACCGTTATAGTCCTCAACAGCTGTTTGGAATTCTCCAAGTTCCCCGCCTACGGGAGCTTTGTCGAGGTAGAAGCCAACAACCACGCAACTCGTAGCAGATTGGCACGATATCGATTGCAATACCATTTCGTAGGCACCCTTGCTATCGACCAGATTGGATTCACTCCCCCAGGTAGATCCATCATAGGTCAATGAAGCGTAAAAAGAGTCAGGCGGTCCTCCTAATGCCACACAGGAATCTTGGGATAGACAGTCAAGTCCAGTGAAAATATAATCTGCCAGAGAGGAAGGTTGACCAGAAGGAGGCTGGATCCAAGTTGTTCCACTCTGCAAGAAATAGGCACCATCACCCGCTAAGGTTGAGGCTACGCAGAAATTCTGAGCCGAACATGAGATTGGCTCAATGCCTGACGTTGCAGTCGAAGTTGGAATCGACTTAGATAAAGCAGCTGCACTCCAGTTCGATCCGTTCCAAATCGATCCATAGGGATAGCCACCACTTGCCATGCAAAATGTACTTGAAGTACACCAAACAGAGGTAAGCGGATAATTTGCAGCGTTGCCGGGCGGCGGCTGAAGCATCGACCAAGACTCACCGTTCCATATCTCCGATTGGTTAGCTAATATATAATTATAATCAGTACCGACATTATACTCACCAACAGCCATACAAAAAGTGTCGGTAACACATGATACTGAATTCATAATGGCAAAAGCTACATTTGGCGGTGTTTCCATAGAAATAGCCGACCACGATGTTCCATTCCACACTTCAGATATATTTCCAGCGGACAATTGGGAAGGGTCCGGATACGATACGTTCTGTCCTGCGTTACCAACTGCCATACAGAATGTGCTTGACACACACGACACCGAAAACAATTCAGCTTCGTTTCCCACCGGGATTGTCATTGGTGGTGTATCGCCCCAGCTATAGGGAGCCGTTTGGTTAGTAGACCTTGGAATTTGTTGGTTGGCACTTGCCAACGCTTGGTATCCCGTTGCGATGGGTGCAAGAATCGCGAACACAACCGAAAGTACAAATGCCACTGCGGATGCTTTGCGCCACCTAGCCTTGTGCATTCTCAAGATGCAATCACCCCGAATTCCGATCTATGCTCGAAACAAGAAATCGCCTATGGATGACCTGAAACAATCTCTCCTCCAGATCCCACGGCAATTACACTGCCGGAACTCAAAATAGTTATTGCGCTAAGCGAAGAATTCTGCGAGAGAGAGCTTGATACTTGAGGAGCGATTCTACTGGTGTGCGCAACGGCTGTTGGGGAAATAGAAACCGGAGTCCAATTAGCTCCTCCGTCAGTAGTTTCCTCAATCCCTTCGCCAGCAACATAACAAGTCCCTGGTGGGCTACATACAACCGAGGTGTACTGATTATTGACCTGGGGTGAGCCTCGTTGCTCTACCTCCCAAGTCTTGCCTCCATCATTAGTCCCAGCAACCACGGCTACTCCGAATGAAACACTACTTGGTGACGGTTGAGTTGGATCAATTTCACCAATAAACTGGCACTGGGTTGCAGATAGGCATGATACGCGTCCAAGATTTCCAACTGAGCTTCCGTTGGGAGATCCCCCAACAAAAACAGATTGTGGAGGGCTCACCTCTTGCCAATCAACCCCGGAATTTTGGGATTCAAATACCATGGACTGGTTCTCCCCTGAGCTACCTGGACCTGCGCCAGTGATCCAACATGTTGAACTCGTGGGACAACTTATATCACTAATCGTGAGAACACCTTTCGGAGGATTTAACTCGTTCCAAGATACCCCTGCATTAGTTGACTCCAAAATAATTGGTTGAGCAGCTCCGATCCCAGTACTCAAATTCCATTCTATACCTACTGCAAAGCATATCGACGACGATAAGCATTCAAGTCCATTTATAACTTGGTTCGTAAATGCCGAAATAGAACGTGGAAGTGCCGTCGGCTGCCAGTCAATGCCTCCATCGGTGGTTGTAATTGCAACTAGCGATTGATCTCTTGAATTTGAGCTTCCGACCGTGCCGAATGCTACACACTTTCCATTTGGCACACAGCCAACATTTGATAGTTGTGAGATTCCGCTAAGTTCACTTGGTAACGTATTCGAATCACTCCATGTATTTCCCTGGTCAGAAGATGTAACAACTAATGCTGTCGTAAATGGGTAAGTAAATCGCTCCCCCACTCCTATGCAGTTCATATCCGAATAACACGTAACGTCAGAAAGTGAAGTCTTATCTGATTGAAGCTGATGGGGCATTGAAACAAAGTGAGGAGCACCACCTGATAAGTGGACAGGAGCACGTACAGAATTTGAAGAATTCGAACCAACCACACGCTTGGTCGGACCACCAGCCACCTTCGAGCCTGTGGATCCACAACTAACCAATATGACTGATAGTAGTAACGCAAATCCTACTCGATTTCCTAACAATCTCAAACAACTTATTCTAATTTGTCGGTCCATTTACTTCACTCCATTTCTAGCAGCTAGCAGGCATCGATAGCGCAAAGATCAGTCAGGTTAACCGATTCCATTGGGCTAGGTGTTGTCACCGGACTTTGGGTCGGGAATAGGGTAAGTCCCTCGTATGCAGATGTTACTATCCCACTAGAAGTTATCTCTGAGTCACTTGAACTACCATCAGGTGGACAAAAACTTGAAGCTGCCTGATCGCCATCAAAGGTGTAGCTGAAGAAAAACCCTGTTGGGAATCCTTCTGTGGCTATCGGCAAATTTAGATAGCTGGATCCGGCCGATTGGCTGATAGCTCCAAAATTGAATGACACGTTGAAGTCACATCGATTAGTCAACTGGTCAAGACCAAGGGGAACCCCTAAACCCAAGGTCCACGTTTGATTGTTGAGTGGTACTACATATCCTCCACCTCTTCCGCCACCTAAACTACTAACAACAAATACTGATCCTCTCACTGAACAACAAACAACAGTAGAACCCAATCCACTTCCGACTACGGACGTCTGCGTGCCTGGTAAAAGATTAGAAACAGCGTGTGTTGGGTTACACGGTACCCCATAGCCGTTAAACCGGTTATATGGAGACCCAGACCCAAGGGCTCCTCCCCCACACGATACCAAGGATGCCTGCGTATATACGTCAATATTTGGAGTCGGTACCCCAAGATTTGAAGTTGCTTCGGTTGCGATTAGGTCACCTGAATTGTCATATGTCATTCCAGTAAATCCAGATGCCGTGCCTGAAGAAGTGCTCGGTAGAGAATTCGTAATATCGCCAGGGGTAAAGGCCTGGGTTATGGGTTGTAGTGGGTTCGAGGGGCCGCCGATTTTAGAGTCGTTTACCGACCACTGTTGCATTTCCCACCCATCAGATCCTCCACAAGAAGCGTACAGGGTTGAACAGTGATATGTGTCGTAAATCACTGCAAAGTGTTCGCTGTTAGGCGATTCGGTCCCATCTTGACTATTGGCTGGCTCAACCGCAATGGTCCTTGGCTGAATTGTGTAGAAGGTATTGCCAAAGTAATCTGCTGTCGTCGCTGCAACCGGAAAGTCTGCCAAGAGTTGCCCGCTTTCACTTAGCAACATTATTGCGCCTGTTTCATTAAAGTTCCCCAATGAGCCCAACGGATCCGTTATTGTACCAGTCGGTGTACCGTCCTTCGTGGGAAACGGGTTTGGAATTGCTGGCGTAGTATATTGTGCGACGACAAAATCGTGTGAATAGGGAAGTTGACCCATCGCAACCGGCTCACGACATTGTGGGGCGTAACTAAGCACGTAATTGGGTTGTATAGCAGCGTCGACAACTTGATCGGTCGGGCATGCTTCGCTGCCGTAGGTAACTGGCGTGCCCGCTACTAAGGAAGTTAGTGGGTCGACGAGAGTCGAATCAGGAGAAGCTGCGACCTGGGGAGGAGTCAGAGAAGAACTTACATGCCAACCAACTGAAGAGTTGAAACTCACTTGCCCAAACTGTGGGAAATAGCCTCCGTTTGTCGGGCTACTGATGTCTTGTTCATGGTAGGGGGCGGCAATTATAAAGTCAGCTGTCTGAGTATTGGAATCATATGAAATAGCAGAGATATCAGAACCCGCGACATCACCTGCAACATTTTGACTGATAGCTTCAGTTGCACCAGTGCTGGTTGGAATCGTTACAATCTGGGAAGGCGTGGTGCCTGGATCAGTACCAGTGGTCGATCCTGTAAGGACTGGTTTTGAAACCGATATGAAAGTTTGGTTACTAGTAGGTAGGTCTTGTGATCCGGTTTGTGGAATGTACCCAGTAAATACATCACCCTTACTATCGGTCGCTACTGAATATGCTGCTACACCTGGTGGGTTGGGCCAAGTTGGATCAGTCCCAACTTGGAATCCTGGGCTTGGAACTTCTCCTAGAATTTGTGAAAACTTGTCCGAATTTGCAACATAACCAGGTGTAACTGATTGATTCTGGGGAATTACAAATCCGCCTATACACCTTGAATACGTTGCAGGGCAGGAACTGAGATATGAACCCTGGGTACCCAGTATTGTAACGTACACGTTTGAAGGGATCACTGGTGGATCCGCACATGATGCAAGTAATATTCCTAATAAAGATGCCATGGTTAAATAGGCCCATCTCTTCATTTTACTTGACCGTGTTTTAGCAAAAAAGCGATAGCGGTTCTTAGCTATTTGCTTGATGTTCATTGCTGATTCATTCCATTTCTAGCGTCATAAACTGAACTCGTTCTGCCAATCTTTATCGTTTCTATTTGTGAAATGTTCCATAGTTCTGTCGTATTCGCTGGTTGCTTCTTCATTTTCATTTCTCAGAGTTTTTCGATGTCTCGGGTAACAGCCAGGTGGCATCTTGTCCACCTTGATATCCTTGTGAGATAGATCCACCGAAAATGACGATCTCGTGCAAGGACCTATCAAACTCAATAGAGGCTTGCGATAAAGCAGGAAGACCTTGCGCGCTAAATTGAACCCAATTTGAACCTGTCCAGCCCCACATATCTTCATAGAGAGAACTAGATGGTCCTATACCTCCAAAAATGACATTCTGGAAAATTGAAGATTTTGACTCACCGTTTCCATCTAGTTCATGATTGCTTTTAGGATCACCACCTCCGGTGATCGATTGTTCAAAGAGTGAAGTAGATGATTGCCCGTAGCGTGGCGGTGGTGAGTTAGCTGGAGACAGTTCAATCCAATTAGTCCCGTCAAAGAACCAGGTGTCGTTGAGAGGTACTCCCGATGCGGATTGGCCGCCAAAGAGAAAGATTCCCTTTGTGGGAGTAGACCTGCCACCTGAATCGTTATGACTCTGGTCGGAGTTATTTGTATTAATATCTACAGTCGCAACAGAGGCTGATGCCCCATAGCGTGGCGGTGGTGAGTTAGCTGGAGACAGTTCAATCCAATTAGTCCCGTCAAAGAACCAGGTGTCGTTGAGAGGTACTCCCGATCCGGATTGGCCGCCAAAGAGAAGGATTCCCTTTGTGGGAGTAGACCTGCCACCTGAATCGTTATGACTCTGGTCGGAGTTATTTGTATTAATATCTACAGTCGCAACAGAGGCTGATGCCCCATAGCGTGGCGGTGGTGAGTTAGCTGGAGACAGTTCAATCCAATTAGTCCCGTCAAAGAACCAGGTGTCGTTGAGAGGTACTCCCGATCCGGATTGGCCGCCAAAGAGAAGGATTCCCTTTGAACCCTTTCCCGATCTAGGTTTTATTGTTGGCATATCTATCGATACGAGATTTGAAGCAGATCTGGCCGAAGGAACATTTGGCTGTTGTGACCAACCTCCATTGAAAAACCAGGTTGATGTGGCTACCGACTGGGGAGTCTCAATTGGCTGACCACTCACCTGACTAGAAACTGAATTCTCGACAGGTGAGCTTTGCGGTGCCAATGTACTAACTCCGCTAACTACAGTCTGGCCATTGCCAGAGTATCCTGCGAACAGGATCAGTTCTCCGGCTGTCGAATCATAAGTGAAACCCGCTCCCAGGGTTGGCATCGGGGAAGAGGCCGACTGATGTGACTGGAAATTGGGAGTACTTTCAGCCGATGTCGACTTATGGTGAATGGCTGGCAAACTAGCAAGAACTTTCCACGACTCAGTAGAGGAGTCATAACCCCAGGTATCACCTGAACCAGGAAATGCTTCAAATGTTGAAGACCCCCCGTAGAGAATTGTGAGGTTTAGATTCGCATCATAAGCGGCAACGGCACCAAAACGCGCAGACGGTGTAGCCGACGTAAAGACCTGACTCCATGTAACACCATTGAAAATCCAAGTGTCTCCAAGCGCAACCGCTGCTCCCTCGTTTGCCAATCCTCCAAACAAGACCAATTGACCAGCGGAAGAGTCATAAGCCATTGCGGCATCGGCACGGGCCGGTGGCGATATTGGGAGTCCTAGCTCTACCCAGTTTGACCCGTTCCACTCCCAAGTATCATCGAATGGGACAGAATTGTTATTCATTCCACCAAATAGAATTCCAGCGCCAACAACGCTGTCATATGCGAAAGAGGCCCCACCCCTTGGTGGTGGTGAAGTTGACGGGCTCAGTTGAATCCAAGTATGGCCGTCCCAACTCCACGTGTCGTTCAACACGGCTATTTTCCCATTTGCAACAGAAATGCCTCCAAAGAGAATTAGCGAATGACTCGATGGGTCATAGGTTATTGCTGCCCCCGCTCGAGGACTGGGACTATTACGTGGAGACAGCTCAGTCCAAACCGACCCGTTATATGACCAGGTATCGCCGAGCGGGACAATTCCGCTCGATGACGTTTCAGCCCCCCCAAACAGGATGGTTTCATTTGTAGCAGGGTCGTATGCCATTGCGGGAATGTATCTATTCCCTGGGGCGTTTGATAATAGAGGCTGTCAGGTATTTGAAAACCCAGTAGTTGATCCCTGGATGAAAGTAAATTGGTCGGCCACTACAACAGGACTTGTCCCTATGGGTGTTGTGACGGTAACATCAACAGATCCCGTGCCAGGCGGTGATATGGCTGAAACTTGAGTATCTGAGACAACACTAAAGCTGTTGGCGCCAATGCTTCCAAAGTCAACCGATGTAGCTCCTGTGAAGCCGGTGCCTGTAATGGTAACTGTTGTGCCCCCGGTTGTGGGACCAGTTGTCGGTGAGATACTGGTGATAGTTGGGGCGGCCTGATAGGTAAACTTATCGGCTGTGCTTGTTGCGCTTATTCCATTGGGTGTTGTGACGGTAACATCAACAGATCCCGTGCCAGGCGGTGATATGGCTGAAACTTGAGTATCTGAGACAACACTAAAACTGGCGGCAACACTTCCAAAGGTGACTGCGGTTGCCCCTGTGAAGCCGGTGCCTGTAATGGTAACTGTCGTGCCCCCGGATGTGGGACCAGTTGTCGGTGAGATACTGGTGATAGTTGGGGCAGCCTGATAGGTAAACTTATCGGCTGTGCTTGTTGCGCTTATTCCATTGGGTGTTGTGACGGTAACATCAACTATTGCTGTGCCAGGCGGTGATATGGCTGAAACTTGAGTATCTGAGACAACACTAAAACTGGTTGCGGCAATGCTTCCAAAGGTGACTGCGGTTGC
>JAKAVM010000125.1 GCA_021827485.1 Actinomycetes bacterium | reverse complement strand
CGATCTGTTTCTGGGTTTGGATTGGGAGTCAGCTTTAGAAGTGCTTTATACCACGAAACTTTGGGGGGAGTGTGTGTCCAACCTAAACATCTCCGAGTCTAAGAAAATTGAGTTGGCAAATTGCCTTTGCGGTGTAGTGCTCGCGTTTGATCTAAGAGACGAATTAAAGTCTCGGATGGAGAATGTAGGAATTAGCCAACTGTTTGAAGATATTGAGATACCTCTCTTGAAGATATTGAGCAAGATGGAGGCAACAGGGGTACATGTTGATGGCAAGAAATTACTCAAACTCCAGGATGATTTGATTGAGCGAGCAGACGCGCTCAAAGAAGAGATTTTTGACTTTATTGGTCACGAATTTAATCTCAATTCTCCTTTGCAACTTGGAAAAGTTTTGTTTGAGGAACTTCAACTTCCAACTGGCAAGAAGACCAAGACAGGTTATTCAACCGATGCGCGGACTTTGGAGGGACTCAAGCAAGCTAGCCCGATTGTCTCGCAAATCTTGGGCTTTCGTGAGGTGGAGAAATTACGATCGACGTTCTGCGTTGGATTGCTAAATGAGATAAATAGTGAAGATTCGCGTATCCATGCAAGCTTCAGTCAGGTAATAGCTCGCACAGGAAGAATCTCATCAGACCAGCCAAACTTACACAATATTCCGATTCGTTCTCAGTTGGGAGCGCGATTCCGCGAAGTATTTACCGCGCCTCCTGGCTCGGTAATATTAGCTGCAGATTACGATCAAATCGAGCTTCGAATTCTTGCCCACTTGTGCAAAGACCCAGCTTTACTTGCAGCATTCAAAGAAGAAAGTGATATACACTCCTTCACTGCAAGTCGGATTTTTGGAATAGACATTGTGAAAGTAACGCCGGAGCAGCGCTCAAAGGCGAAAATGGTCGGATATGGACTCTCATATGGTATGGAAGCCTTTGGGTTGGCAAGTCGTTTAGGTATCTCCATTGGAGAGGCTACGGAAATATTAAATGGGTTTTTTGCATCATTTCCAAAGGTAAAGTCTTTCATGGATGAGACGATCCTAAGAGCAAAAACGAATGGTTTCACTGAAACTGAATTTGGAAGGCGCCGTCATCTGCCAGACCTCCATGCAGCAAATCGTCAGATTCGCTTAGCCGCTGAACGCCAGGCAATGAATGCCCCTATTCAAGGTTTAGCAGCCGATATATTCAAGGTTGCACTGGTGAATCTAGACCGGACTTTGATGAAAAAATCATTGAATTCCACGATCGTACTGCAAGTGCATGACGAAATTGTGCTGGAAGTGGGTAAGCCGGAATTAGATGAGGTCCAGGCAATTGTGGAGAGCGAAATGACATCGGCGTATCAACTAAGCGTTGATCTAAAAGTCCATATTGGCTGGGGAGATAGCTGGAGTAGTGCAAAATCGAACTAGAAAAGTCCCGTCATTCAAATCGGAGTTTCCCGATGCAATTAGGAATTTCCTTGCTTTTTCACCTTTTGGGTTGGCATTTTAGGTGGGTATTGATGGTATGATGAACAATTCAACATGTCCGAACAACTAATACAAACAAAAGATAGACCATCGGGTCGTTCCCGAGGGACGATGCAAGTAAGCAAGACACCGATGGGGACCTTCAATGAAGAAGGCAAATATGTACCTAGGCAAATCACTTTAGACGATTTAGTCGACACAAGCTTTGCGGAGGCAGTAGAAGCTACAATCATCGACTTTGACGACGGTGACGTTGTTTCAGGGACAGTTGTCAAGATCGACAAAGATGAAGTTTTGGTTGATATTGGTTATAAGTCTGAAGGTGTCATCCCACTCAAAGAGCTTTCTATTCGCAATGATATAGCGCCAGGCGAGATAGTTGCGGAAGGAGACAAGATTGATGCGCTCGTCCTCCAGAAAGAAGACAAAGAAGGGCGGCTAATTCTCTCCAAGAAGCGAGCTCAATACGAGAAGGCCTGGGGAGCGATTGAGGCCATCAAAGAGGCCAATGGCGTTGTTCGAGGTCCAGTAATCGAAGTTGTTAAAGGTGGGCTGATAGTAGACATCGGATTACGAGGTTTTTTGCCTGCTTCTTTGGTTGAGCTTAGACGTGTACGCGATCTTTCTCCATACATTGGAGGAAGTATCGAAGCCAAAATCATTGAATTAGATAGAAACCGCAATAATGTAGTCTTATCAAGGCGGGCCTTCCTTGAAGAAACTCAGAAAGAGGCACGAGAGGGATTCTTGGACAATTTGCAACTGGGCGAGATGAGGACTGGCGTCATTTCGTCAGTGGTTGCTTTTGGGGCATTCGTAGACCTAGGTGGTATGGACGGATTGATCCATATTTCTGAACTCTCTTGGAAACACGTCGACCACCCGTCGGCTGTTGTTTCAGTTGGCGATAAGGTAAACGTTCAAGTTCTTGATGTTGATAGGGACAAAGAGCGAATAAGTCTTTCACTCAAAGCTACTCAAGTTGATCCGTGGCAAGAATTTGCTGCAGCACACAAGGTCGGGGAGTTGGTATACGGAAGAGTTACCAAACTGGTTGCGTTTGGTGCATTTATTCAAGTCGGTGACGGGATTGAAGGTTTGGTTCACATCTCGGAACTTGCTTTTCACCGAGTAGATCAGCCCGATCAGGTAATCCAGCCTGGAGATGAGCTTTGGGTAAAGATAATAGAAATGGACTTAGAACGACACAGAATAAGTCTTTCGGTAAAGCAGGCCGCTGAAGGGGGAGAGGTTGCGGCTGAGTATCGGGAGGCCTTCGGAGACCATGCTTATGACGAAGAGGGTAATTATATCGGTACTGAAATATATCCGAGTGCAGACTTCACCCCCGAGACTGATTCACAAGCAGCATGGGCAGATTATGCTGCAAGCTTTACCACATCTCCAGCTCAGAGCGACTCCGAATTAGTTATGTCTGCCGAGCAAGGTCCAGAGCAAAGTGCCGAGCAAGGTCCAGAGCAAAGTGCCGAGCAAGGTGCAGAGACAAGTCCAGAGATTCATCCGCCAGATGATCTGAGAGTTGGCTAACTAGCTGCGAGCGGCTCCAGGTTGGCCAGTAGATTCATCCGCTAGATGATCTGAGAGTTAGCTAACTAGCTATCTCCGGCGTCTGCTTGAAATCATTTCAATTGCCAGTTCCTCAAGGGCACCTCGGGCCGTAGCCTGCCATGAGAAGGATGCCGAATGGTTCAAGGCACCTTTAGCTAATTTGACCCTGAGATCGTCATCACACAGGATCGAATCTAAGTGAGCCTCAAACTCCATCTCGTCACTCGCCATGAATCCGCTCAGTCCTTCATCGATTGCATTTACATGGCCTGTAATCTGTGAAACAACAGAGGGAGTACCACATGCAGCAGCCTCAGTTATAGTCATTCCCCAGCCCTCTCGCTGTGAGTAAGAAGCAAGGACCCATGCCGAGCGATAGGCTTTGATCAACTGAGCATTTGATATATGCCCTAGGAGCTTGATCCAGTCTTGCGCACCTTTGTTTCTAATTTGGCTCTCAAGATTTTCACGTTCACTTCCTTCGCCAACAATGAGAAATTCTAGGCTTGGATAACGTGTCTTCAGATTTGCAACTATATCGATCAATTTATCAAATCGCTTTACTTTGACTAAACGTCCAACCGCAAGAATGAGCGGATGGTCACTCTTCTTGCCAAGCGGATAGAACTTTGCATCTATTCCTGGGGGTATGACGGAAATGTTATCTGGAGCTAACCCTAAAAGATCTGTGATCTCTTGTTTCGAGGACTCTGAAAGAGTAACGATGCGTGAATTCTTATAGATTTTGGGAGCCAGCTTCGACTCTATAAACCAGCCTAACTGCGCTCTTCTTTGTGAAAGAACCATTTTCCACATTTCGGCATGTACGTGATGCAAGAATATAATTGAGGGTTTCTTAGACCAAAAAGGAGAGAAGAATGGCATTCCATTCCAGACCTCGACTAACGCGTCATGATCAGCCAGTCCACCCATAAGTCCCTCAAATACAATTGAGGGGAAAAGGGAGTATCTTCCTGATCTCCGGTTGACGCCACAACCATCACGTTGCAGTTTCTGAATTTTTCCTGGAACAGCAGAGGTTCGAATGTTTACTTCAATCCCAGATTCCGCCCAAGTTTTTGCGATAGTTGAGCAGTGAACCTCGGATCCTCCAGCTTCTGGGTCATCCAAATCACGCCACGCTACAAATTGAACCGAACGTAAGCCAGCTGCCTGGGCTACATCAGCCATTGCTAAGCGTGCCAGAGAAGAAGTTGGCGGATTCTGGTCTCTTAGTTCGGTCACCTTAGCTTTTAATCACTCCATAAAGAGGTTGGTTCGCCACAATTGGCTAACTTTACATATCCCTATTCAAAGAATTGAATGTAGAGTGTATAACCCTACCAGGAATTTGACCCAACTTGTGAATTGCAGCGGGAAACTTGTCCAACAGGGTCTTTACCCGTTAGAGGTCTCAACCGCCGAATTAGAGGTTCTTATGGAAACCAGGCCAAGATATCCAAGTAGGCAAGAAACGAGCCCAAGTTGAAGAAAGAAGTCCACTTTTACCGTACGCCAAGGGTTTCCGTCACACCTAATAAGAAGTCCAATCAAGATACCTAGAGCAAGAAGCAGAAGAATTAGGACCTCACCCCGGCCAATTCCCATAAAATAGTAAACTAGAACTACTGAAAGACCGAGAAATGCCATTGCTCCAACTAGCAACGGAAGTTCATGAAGATCATGGAGAACTCGTTGGGGGAAAACCAGGTGCATTACAGATGAAGACCCGACTAGTGCGAAAATCTCCAAGATCACACCGCAGAGTGCAAGCAGTCCGAGGGTTAGAAGTAATGGCGAAATTGCACTCTCGCCGCGATGCCAGCGCGAGGTTGCTTCGGGCAGTAAATAGCCTGAGAGGATTAATGCTGCAAAAAAGAGGACTTTAGCGACGACCGCAATGGCTGCATAACTTCCAGAGCCACTCGGGTAATACTTTCCTAGTACAACTACATCGATTCCAGCAAGGGCGGCCAACATTGCCAATCCTAGCAAGCCTATCATAAAATCTACCTTGTAGCGTGAGGATGTAAAGTGAGGCATTGGACTTTCACCGGACACAACTTTCTCTATATCGTCCAGAGATCCATCCTGTACGGAGCTTGATTCACGCACAATGAGATTAGAGTTTCTCGGGTTAGATAGTCTTGCGATTGAGAGTCTTGCATCAATATCGGCTGCTAAAGCGGATATCAATATTCCAATCATTGCGCCTTGGACACCATCGCCAAGACCGACCAAGACAAGTGTTCCACCTGTTCTAAAAAGTCCTTCGACTAAGAGATTTCTCGCCATCTTGGTATATGCCAACGAAGCTTGAATTGTGCCACGGTCGATTGAAAGTACCAACCAAAAAGCTCCCGCCACAAGAATCGGCATAATGGGAGAGGAACTCTCAATCGACAAAGATGATGAAATTTGCTCTCCGAATACCAGAGATACAAGAAATGCAATTGCAGTGACGCCGAGACCGTAAAGTCTCCATCTGTGTAATGAATGATGGGCCTTTTTGAAATCCTTAGTCGATTTCCAGATAGTGAGCTGCCTGACCACAGCGACTATAACCGCATAACCTGGCATGGTAAGGACCAAAAATAGATAGACTAAAATATTGAAAGATCCATAACCTCTTGACGCTAGTAAATGAGAAAGTGCAAAGGTTGTAAGTACATTGGCGAGATTTGCTACTAACCCTGCAATGCCGATAGAACCCGCGCCGATAAGCGCGGATTTCATTGATCTAAGGCGTCTGCGTGACGTCATCATACTCGTTCCCACTTGATGGAATACCAACAGCATCACGTGCCAGCCTCTTTAGGCTTTGTGCGAACGCATTCTCGTTGGTTGATTTAGAAGCTCTAGTACCGACCAAGCGAGTACTCCATCCCAACTCAGCTATGGCTGCTAATACAATGATGCTTGGCTCGGCAATGGCTCGAAAACGGGTTGTTCCATAAGTGACGATAGTTGCGGCGGTTACAACAATAGCTGGAGCCAAAATTAGCAGCACTGGCAACTTTCTTCTTCGAAGCATAAAGATTCCCGCAATCGCTGAGGGTAACATTAGATAGTACATAATTAGCTGCCAAACAGAAGCCCAATAAGGACGCTGTAGATATTTATCAATTCCAAGATTACCAATTGGATCATAAAATCCCCAAGTGCGACCAAGTCGCGCATATATAACAGGAATCCATCGGGATTTATGGTGGAGGGCAAAGCTTATTGCTTTATCGCGATAGTAAGTATCTGAAATCGACTGATCGCCCGGGGGAGGGGGATTTTCAAGCTGGCACTGATAGTCCCAATAACCCTCAAGACTCCCACTATAGGATTGAGGGCAATTTGCACCAATCAAAGTTCGACCAAGTTGGGTTGATATAATCTCAGTTTTTTGAAATGTAGTTAGATTGTGGATTACCCAGGGCGAGCAGACAATTGCTGTCGTAGCAAAACATATACCAAAAAGTTTCAAACGAAAAGATCTGTTCATCAAGTCTCCGCGCTTTGCCGTAGCGCCAGAAATACCCCATGTTGTGGCAGATCTCCATAGATTTCCGATTCTCTCTAGTAGTGTTAGGCTTCGCGGTTGGGAAAGAATGTGACCCCAGGATACAGATCCAAGCAATGGTCCCCGGGCACTAGATTCCTGACTTCTTGCCCTAAGGGTTAGTGGAATTGCTAATAGAACCCACAGCAGGACATCTTCTGATCGGGTCATCAAGTCAAGACCTAGGAAGATACCTAATAAAATCGTCAAAGGATAGGTCGGACGTTTCCAGTGTCGATATCCGAGCAAGAGGATAATCGCGACTAAACACTGGGCAATTGTCTCTGACTCGACCAAGCCATCGTTGATCCACAGTCCCGGGTAGATACATGCAATTAGGCTGGCTAGAATACCCGCTCTTTCACCGGCAATATCTCTGGCTAGGAGTCCTATAACTATTACGGTTATCGATCCAATGAAACTCCAAGCAATTTGATGCTGAAAAATTGAAGTCAAGCCGTAAAAGTCCAGTACCGCCTCGGCAAATGAAGTTAGCGGTGGATGGTCGGAAGCAGGAACTGAATGATTGGCAAATATAAGGTTGAATGGATCAATGAATGGTCGTCCGTGGACAGTAAAAAATCCTTGCCAATAATAAAACCAGGGATCTCCAGACAGCGGAAGCTCTGGTTTCGCGAAATAGGCAACGCAAATGCGCAATATAACGGCGATAAGGCCGATAATGGTTAGCTTTTGATAAAATCCTCCAAGCTTGTGCCAGTATGAAGGAATATTTATCCTTTGAATCAGGTTGCAGTCCTTCTTGGTACCACCGGAGCGACGCGTCCACCGGAGTTTGTCGAACTAGGAACTACCGGAGCGATGCGTCCACCGGAGTTTGGCGAACCAGCAAAATCAGGCTTATCCGCGGATGAATTCTTAGAATCCTCTTCGTGGTATTGGGCTTCTACATTCACTGACCAGATATCGTGGTGTGCGCCTAAGATGTTTTCAACACTCAAAATTGCAGTGTACATGGAATGGTCCTGATTGTTGTAACGATGCATGCCATTACGACCTACGGGATATAAGTTGGAAATATTATCATCAATCCAGCAACGTAACATCTCGACTTTGTCTGCATAACCTTCATCGTATACTGGGTAGGCTTTAGGCATTCGAACTACGTATCCACTCCCGATACGAGATTTATCTGCCAGTCCGATCAGAGCTAACTCAGACTTGGCCAATTCAACCAAATCACTATCACTTGCATTCCATAGTTCATCACCTTCAAAGACAAAGTACTCAAGCCCCAGACATGTCATGGAATCTTTGACCATATATGGTGACCAAGAGCCAAAATTCTGTATCCGTCCAACCTTTACTTCAGGAGAGTGGACATAAATCCAATTATCAGGAAATGAAAACTCCAGAGGGACTACAAGTGCCACTGTAAGGAAGTCCCGATAATGAAGTCCTTTAGCTGCACCTATGACGCTCTCAGGTGCGGATGGTGAAATACTCATAATTAGCTCTGACAAAGGCATGGAACTTATGAGGTGTGATACTAAGTGGCGAGAAACTTTGCCATTGTTTTCCGTTGAAATTGCAATTATCTTGTTCTGATCACGTTCAATCGAAACTACCTTGGTATTCATTTCAATTTCAGTTCCCATATTACGACAAAGCTCCGTACAGCGTTCCCACATCATTCCTGGTCCAAACTTTGGATAGTAGAACTCTTCGATTAACGAAGTTATTTGTTCTGACTTATTTCCACGCTTACCGATTAGCCTTGATCGTAGTGGTTCCCACACTGCCTGGAAAAGCGACATTCCTTTAATGCGCTGAGCACCCCAATCGGCTGAAAGGGCTGAAGCGGGCACCCCCCAAACTTTTTCATTGTAGGTCTTGAAAAAGTGCTTGTAAAGCCTCCAACCGTAGTCTCTTGCGATATACCCCTCTAGAGTTGATTGATTCTTAGGGGGTCGAATTCGCACCCACAGATAAGAACAAATGCAAGCAAGGGCTTCAAATACCCCTAGATTTCTTAGGGCATTCATGGGCTTTATGGGATAGTCGTAGAACTTACCCTTGTAAAAGATTCTGCTCATCCGAGGTCTCTTGAGGAACTCATCCTCGTTGAGGATCTCGTGCCAAAAATCCTCAACGCGTTTTACTTTGGTAAAGAAGCGGTGCCCACCAATGTCGAATCGCCAACCATCAATCTCAGGCGTTCTGCTTATTCCGCCAACGATGGAGTCTGCCTCAAAGACCTGATTTGGAACGGATCTTTTTGAGAGTTCATAGGCACTTGTCAGGCCAGCTGGACCGGCTCCAATAATGGCCACCTTGTATTTAGAAGTTTCAACATTTGTAGTTTCCATGCTTGGACAAAGAATACTTGTTATTTAGGTCATCTGCGTGGATTAGAGTGTTCTAAATACTAGGCCAGTTACCCAGAAAGTTTGGGGAACTCAAGGAGATATGAAGGCTCATAAACGTTGGACTTGGGGGTGAGCCGACTAATTTGGCTGTGTCGAACACTATAGAGGGCATCGGCTATTGCAGCACAGTCACTTCCAAAGCCCCTGTAATTTGGCATCCATACCAACCAAATTGTATGGGATGGTCCCGCCGCTGACAGTACCTTGTGAATAAACAGATTTAAGTTGGCACTCTTGACCGTTTGCAGATAGTTGATCCAGTTGACAATTTCTGGACTATTGCCTCTCGGGAATGCATACTGTTTCAATGACAATCCCAAAAGTGCTCTACTAGTATCGGGGCCTAGC
>JAKAVM010000122.1 GCA_021827485.1 Actinomycetes bacterium | reverse complement strand
AAAACCCCAAGGCAGAGCTGTTGGGAAGTACTACTCTTGGAGGCGAAGGACAAAGGGGAGAGGTCGCTCCTAGTTTGGATAAAAGTTCGCAAGGCGGGTCCGGCAACAAACAACGGGCAGAAGTTGTTTCTAGCACGGATGGAAGTTCGCAAGGCGGGTCCGGAGATGAACCAAGGGCGCAGGTTGCCCCTAGTCCTGCTGAAGTTATGTCTGGCAGTGCTGAGGTTATGTCTGTGGGTTCTGAAGTTACGTCTGGCGATGAACAGTCAAATTTGCTTCCTGAAACCCCGGGGAGAAATGCGCCGATTGGCACTATCGAGGCAACTGGGCCGGTTGAAGTAATCCGTTCTATCGAAGTACCGCCTATTGAAGGTGATTTGGCTGGCACACAGTTGGGAACCTTAGAGCAAGTAGTTCGCAGGGCACGAGTTCAAAATGAGAGTGCAATAGAAAGTGTTGTAGTATCGCCGCCCAACAAGAAGTCCAAGAAAAGATTTTCGGATTTCTTCCGCAACCGTCCGGCCGATGTCGTTGAGCCGGTTCTGCCAACGGGTATGCAACCCGTACTTGAAGATGTCGATGTTTCAGCAGCGACCGTTAGGCTTATTCCAACCCACGATACTTCGGAGTCCGCTGAAGTAATCTCAGACGATATTGTAGAACAAATCTCTACAGTTGAAGCTGTTGAGGAATCTGTGGTGGTTGAGAACCCGCAGGCTCCGCAAGAGTCAGATGACCCAGCTAGCCAACCGATTGAAAAGTCGCAAGAGTCAGATGACCCAGCTAGCCAACCGATTGAAAAGTCACATGAGGAGATTGTGCTAGAGCGCCGTGACGGAATGTTGAATCCGATTATTGTCGAAGCCAATAGGAAGATTAAGAGAATCTTGCAGGATGAGCAAAACGACCTTATGGACAAAGTCAGGACTGAAGGGTCCAAGAATCTCTTAGAACTGTTAGGTACGCAAGATGAGCACAGTGACAGCTACTATAAAACTGCGCTTGACTTGCTCATCAAAGCTGGCAAAAGTGGGGCCCTGTTTTCTAGTGGCCAGAGTGAGCAACAAATAGGGCTCCCATCAGATCTAGCAAAAGAACTTGTAACGTCAATCGTTTCTAACCTGCGCTCAATTTTGGCTAAAAACTATGACAAGCTCGGTGTTGACTCGGCAATGAATAAGCGAGAGTCCGCTCAACTTGGGGCCAAGGCAATAACCGCTTCATATCGTGAGTTTCGTTCAAATTACCTAGAGACTGTTATCACCGATACCTTGTTGGCAGCTTTTTCGAGAGGGACTATTGAAGTTCTGGATCCAAAGTCAAAGCTTGTATGGATCGCTCATAAGAGCGGCTCTGGATGTCCCGATTGCGAGGACAACTCATTAGCAGGCACTATACAGGCCTGGGAGGAATATCCAACTGGGCAAGTGCATCCACCAGCTCATAGTAACTGTCGCTGTGTAATTGTCCAAGCAACCAGCTAGGATCTTCACCCGTGCGACCGCCAGAGCGAATGACTCCAATAAATCGAGGATTTACACGTAGGAGAATAATAATTCTCGTTGTAGCAGTACTATTTATTCTCTTGTTGCTCTCAGCCAAAGGGCTGGCAACCTTCTATACCGACTATCTATGGTTTCAGTCTGTGCATTTTGCCAAGACATGGTGGGGAGTTGAAGCAGCTAAAGTAGGACTTGCACTATTTTTTATTGTGATTTTCGGGGTCTTTTGTTGGTTGAACATGTCACTTGCCGACCGTTCTCGCATGGACGTCACCCTAGTTGCTTCCAAACCAGAAGATGAGCTTGTTCAGAGATATCGTGCAACGATTGGGAGTCGGGGGAAGTATCTTCATGTAGTAGTTTCAGCTCTTCTTGGAATTGCTGCCGGCGCTGGCGCTTCTAGCCAGTGGAACAACTGGTTACTATTTAGGAATTCGGTAAACTTTACGCAAAAATCCTGCAGGATACCTGGATACGGCAAGGTTTGCGTCGACGCGCAGTTTCATAAACCAATTGCGTTTTTTGTATTCAAGCTGCCCTTCATTGAATTCTTAATTAGCTGGGCGTTCTTTGCTCTGATAATAGTGGCAGTTGTTACCACCGCAGTTCACTACTTGAATGGCGGGATAAGGCTACAGGGTCGTGGAAAGCATGTAAGTTCTGCAGTAAAAACGCATCTGTCAGTCCTGTTGGCCATGATGGCATTAGTAAAGGCTATCGGCTATTACTATCAAAGATTTGAGCTTGATATGTCGACGCGAGGCTTCGTCGAAGGGGCTTCTTATACCGATGTCCACGCGCAACTACCGGCAATCAATCTTCTCATGTGGATCTCTATAGTTGCTTGCTTGATCTTCTTGCTCAATATCAGACGCCAGGGATGGATACTACCCGCAACTGGAATCGGCCTCTGGATTGTATTAGCTATCGTCATCGGAGCCATTTATCCGGCGTTGATTCAAAACTTTAAGGTTAAGCCTAATCAGAATGCTCTGGAGCGGCCTTATATAGCAAGAGATATTGCAGCTACTCGATTTGCAATGGGAATTAATAAAGTACACGTCATACCTTTTCCCTATAAGAGCACGCTCACTACGCAAGAGATATCACAGTATTCGCAAAGTTTGTCTGATGCACAGCTCTGGGACCCTCAGTATGCTTTGCAAACTTTCGACAAGCTTCAAGATATTCGATCCTACTATCAATTCAACAATCTAAGCGTTGACCGATATCCAATTGGATCTAACGGTCAAATGACCCCATCTATTATTGGTGTCAGAGCGATAAATGATTCGGAAATTCCAGCTCCATCATGGGTAAATGACCATCTCCAGTACACACATGGTTACGGAGTAGCTCTTGCCCCAGCCAATCAGGTTACTTCAACTGCAACACCGAACTTCGTAATAAGTAATCTCCCACCTACTTCAACTGCAGGCTTTGATATAACACAACCGTCAATTTACTTTGGTGTCAACATGAGTGGATGGGTAATTGCTAACACTAAGCAACCTGAAATCGACTATCAGCTCCCAAATGGCAACAGTCAATCTTCCACCTATCATGGTTCTGGCGGAGTGCAGCTCAATTCATTCCTAAGACGACTTGCGTTTGCGATTCGCTTTGGCGATGTAAATACGCTTATCTCCTCATTGGTTACTGATAAATCTCGGATGATATTCGTCAGAGATATTCAAGCTGAAGTTGAAAAGGCAGCACCTTTCCTGCAGTATGATGCTGATCCCTATCCGGTCATAAATAACGGTGGAGTCTATTGGGTGCAAGATGCGTACACCACGACTAATAACTTCCCGTATTCGCAACAACCAGATACAAGTGCTGTCAATCCAAATAGCGGCTTGGCTAACGTAGCATTCAATTACGTTAGAAATTCGGTCAAAGTTGTCATCAACGCCTATACCGGGCAGATGAAGTTCTACGTTATGGACCCAAGAGATCCTATAATCCAGGCCTATTCCAAGGCGTTTCCTTCAATGTTCACACCCCTTAGCAAGATGCCTGCTGGAATTCGGAGCCACCTTCGCTACCCAGAAGATATGATGACAGTTCAGGCATCGGCGTATGGAAGCTACCATATTACTAGTCCAGCTAACTTCTACAACCAAGGAGATGCGTGGGAAATATCGCAGGACGCTGGTTCGGGTAATCCTGATGCGGTCTTGAAGTCTCAACAAGTCGTTAATTCACAAGGTCAGATAGTTGTAACTGGGCTTCAGAGGATGGCGCCTGTATACCAAGAGCTCCAGTTACCAGGCCAATCGAAACCGCAGTTCACTATTATGGAACCCATGGTGCCTATATCGGCTAACGATGGTGTTCAAAACCTAACGTCATTCCTTGTTGGGTTATCGAATCCTTCGGATTATGGGACTTTGAATGCTTACGTACTGCCTCGCGGTCAAACAATCGACGGTCCTGCCCTGGTGGATGCAACCATGGCGGCTACTCCTTCAATTTCACAGGCAATTTCCTTGCTCAATACTCAAGGATCTAGCGTTGAATTGGGCGATGTGCTGCCAATCCCTGTGGGTAATACCATGGTTTATGTGCGGCCTCTCTATGTTGAATCGTCGCGAAATCCACTTCCTCAGCTGCAAAGAGTCATTGTTGTTACCGGCAAGACAGCCGCAATGGACAACTCGCTCCAGTTAGCGCTATCTGATCTACTGCAAGGTTCCGTGCCTTCTTTGGCTCCCAATGCGCCAACTGGTCCTTCGGCTCAATCGGGTGCTTCACCTCAGGTGACCCAAGATCTTTCTCAGGCGCAAATTCAGTATCAAAACGCACAACAGGCTTTATCAAGTGGTAATTTAGGCCAGTACCAGAGCGACATAAATCAAATGGATCAAGATATCCAGCAAGCCCAGCAGGCCGCAGGCGGAAGTTCGCCGCCGCCGACTTTACTGCCCTCAAGTGCGAGTTCTACTTCGAGTAGTTCGACTAGCGTTCCAACGGCATTGAGTGGGCAAAGTTCACTTAGCGGGTCTGCGCTTGGTTTACCTAGCTCAAATAAGAGTCGTTTATCTAGGCGCCGACCTGCTTTACGAAGTGAAGCTTTGAGTTCCCAAGTTGCGAGAAAATTAAAACAGCTATCCCTTGTGGGATAGGTTCCTACATAGCTGTTGCATTGGGGTTCTACCTAGGTTCATTGTAAGGTTGGCAACTGATGGCTGAGTTCATAGCGCACAGGGGCAACTTCGGAAAGGCAAGAGAGAATACTTTAGAGGCTTTCCTGAGTTGCAAGGACCATGGGGTCTACGGAGTTGAATTGGATGTACGACGAAGTGCCGATGGAGCACTGGTCGTATTCCACGACCCAGAAATTGCTGGGTTAGGACAGATATCCGAGCTTGATTTGGTTGAATTACCAGAGTGGCTACCAAGGTTAGATGAAGTTCTAGATATTGCTCCTCCGATGTTCGTAAACATAGAGATAAAGAACGATCCGAGAGAGTCATGTTATGACGAATCTGGTGAGCTTTCCCATAACGTTTGTACTACGATACAAATGCGTCCTGGTTTGAAATGCTTAGTTTCGTCTTTCGACATAGCTACTATTGACTGTGTGAAATCAGAGTATCCAGAGGTCAATACTGGCTTTTTGTCTTATATTTCGGGAGATGAAGTCTTGGACATAGTCGTAAGCCATGGGCACAATTCGGTCAATCTTCACTATGGCAATATTGATTTAGCTACCGTACTCAAAGCCCACGAACTAGGTATTGACGTATTTGCTTGGACAGTGGATGACCCCAAGGGGGTTGAGGAGATGATAGGAATGGGGGTTGACTACATTATTACCAACAAAGTTGAAGACTGTCTTAGTCGGTATTAGTTACTATCTCTACCCGATACTCAGGATCGGCGATTATATCTGACTCAGTAAAGAGAAGTGGACGTAGCTTCTTGGCAGAGAAGTAGTGGATTTGGTCTGAGTAGTGTGGAGAGGCGGGGTCTTCTGACTGCCCATAGACTAAGAGCCCCCGAGCCTTTGGTCCAACATCTTGCATCTCGACAACCATAATAAATGACGTTCCATATGTAATTTCGTATCCTCCCTTGCGAAGTCCGCTGCGTTCGGTGCGCTGTGGTATGGGAGTTGACTTGGTTGAGACTGGTTCCAGCGAGCTAGAGATCAACAGACCTGTTGGCGCGAGGATGTTGGCAACTCCGTCGAACTCCTGGCCGCCGTGAATAGCTAATCGCTCGGCGCCCCTGGCCGCCCATTGAACTTCGCCGAGCGGAGCATCAATAGAGATCTCTGCTTCCTCTAGGGCTAGGACGGCCTGAGCAACCGCGTCAATCACCGGATCTAGCTTTCCCTCCGGCGCTTTTGCGAGAGTGTTTGGAGTGGATAGGGGTTCTGCTAAGGAGAACGGAACTTGGAAGAGTCGACCGGGCAATTTGAGATCTTCGTCGCTAAAGCCCGCCATTGTCTCGCGCCACAGAATACAACCGCGCGAATCCAGATTGAACTTGCGGTCCCACTCTTTTAGTACCCGGGCTGCACGCACTAGGTCCACGGAACGCTTGCCGACAGTTACGGTTACGGCCTTTTCTAGTCGCTCTACAATTTCATCACAGAGGATCTCGGCGAGAATACTGGCGTTGGAAAAAAGGCGCTTTTCGAGTTGAACTGCATCGAGCTTGGCGTCTTTATCGCTTGACGGCCTTCCCAACGCTGCAAAGTTAGCCCTCGTCCTTGGGGCCGGTGCAACCCCCTCGGGGCCAACCAGGAGAGAGAATCCTTCTAGTGGTTCATAAGGATTAGAAAGCCAGTGCGAATCGTTGCAGTTGGAAATCCAGTCATTTCGTTCGAGGCTAGGTAGTTTGTCCGGGCTAATCAATCCGCCGCTCAGGTTCCCGCCATCTTCGCTCCTAATCAATCCGTGCTCTTGGCCCCCGGTATCTTCGCTCCAGTAAAACTCGGAATCCGATCCATCCAGTAGTGCAACCCTATTCTGGTCGAGCAATTTGGTAATAGGATCTTGGGCAAGTTGCTTAGAGAATTTGCTTAGTGCACCTTGGGAAAGGTTAGGAGTGTGCGAAGCATCTGTAAACCAAACCCGTCCAGTCTTGTCAGTAGCGACAGTTGTTACCCACGGGATTCCGTTCTCAGAGCTAAAGACTTCGCGAAACGCATCGAGACTAGTAGCGCTAGCCATCCCGAGCCACTGCGAGATGAAATGTTCGAAATCAACATTTGCATCACGATAGGTAAACCCGAAGTTATTGCTCCAGCCAAGCAGGGGTAGGTTCAGCATTGGGCCAATATCACTCTTCCATAGTGTCCTAGATATCTCCTCAACTTCGCTTCCCGGGCCCATGACCTCGACTGTTATGGTTTCTTCTGACATATTTTTGAACTCGCCATCTACTGAGTAACGGGTTGGGCATTGCGGATCAAGGGACAGGCGATAGATAGTGAATCGTTTCCCGATGGAAAAGGTGTGCGTCCAAGCCACATCCTTATTGAAACCTATCTGAATCCCCGGTGTGCCCACCAGTGCCGCGCCATAAACGTCAAGGGAGCCCGGAATGGTCAAGTGACACTCCCAGAATCGTGCTTCGCCATACCAGGGGAAGTGGGGATTTGCTACGATAATCCCGTGACCAGACTTGCTTAGCTCTTTGCCAACACCCCAGCCGTTGGATGCTAATTGCGAACCTAGCATTGCAAGAGAAGGTGTCGGTGCCGGACCCTCGGGTCCTGGGGGACGTGCCAAAGCTATGTATTCAATTAGATTGCGCCCACTGGCCGCCAGGGCGAGGTCCGCTGCATAGGCAAGAATGTCGGCTGGCTCAATCAGCTCAATCCAGGGTGCATCTTGGCACCATGCAGGAAGGCGTGAGCGGTTCCCTTGCATGTCCTTCCCATCATTTAGCCAAGTGTTTAGTCCACAAGCAAATCCGCTCAGCAGTTGAACAACACGCTGGGGTTGTGACTGGAGAGATTGGCAAGCACGACTATGCAAACCTAGAACTTTATATCCTATGTCGCTATTTAGATGGGAGTCTTCAATTCCCCTTCCCAGAAAACGAGACCTGTGGGAACGTACCTTGCAAATCTGGTCAGCAATGGTGGCAAAGTGATGCTGGGCACAGGCATAACCTTGGCCGAATCCCAATGAACCCCAGTCATTTGCTCTAATGTGGGGCACTCCATGAGTTGTCCAGCGGATCTCTGCCTCGTATGAGCCCGACTTATCTAGGCCTGAATGAGCGGTTTCGTTACGGTTCATAGTTCTTATCAGTCCTCTCTAACACGACGAATTGTATCCTTCTCAACGGGGGCGGGCCTGCATTGGAGAGCAGGTCTGGGTTGCTAACACGACGATTTTCTTGTCTTTCTTACTTGTGGCGGGTCTGGGTTGCTAACACGACGATTTTCTTGTCCTTCTTACTTGTGACGAGCCCGCAGCGGACGGCGGGCCTGGGTTGCTATTTGGGGTTTCAGTAGGTTTCTAGTTGTCTAACACAAGTGATTGCTAGTAGAATAATTGAATTCATCGCGGGGTGGAGCAGTCTGGTAGCTCGTCGGGCTCATAACCCGAAGGTCGTTGGTTCAAATCCAACCCCCGCCACTAGGAAAAGGCCAGGTCAGAGGCCATTTGTCGGCCCCGGCCGCCGAGCATTTTAGGGCCCAAGTCAGCGTCGCGCGCGATACGCGCGCGATCTTCCTCACCGGTTGTCGGTGCCCAGCTCGGGGCCGGAAAGCATCGGTTCGTCGATGTGGGCGCCCGCCATCTAGCGCCTCCCAACGTAACCTGACGCCACCTGAGGGGCAGAATCGGCCCATTGCAGGTCTGGGGGCCCCGCCCCGGCCGGTGGTGTGGCCTTGACGCCGGCGCGGCCAGCTTTGCAGTGGTGCCAGCCCAGGGCGATCTGAGCGCAAGGGCGAGCTCGGCGCCGGCGGCCGGCTTTGTAGTGCCAAGAGCCCAGGGCGATCCGCAAAGGTCCCCAGCCAGGTTTCGCGCATGAGAACCGGCCAGCCGACAGGGGTATATGTGGGAACCGAAACTGCCCCCGCCCCGGCACGACGCTATGTGCGCATCGACGAGCTGTCGGCCTATACCAGCCTGACTGTCCGCCACCTCCACGATCTGACCCGAACCGGGACCATCCCCAACGTCCGTGTCGGCACGGTGGTCCTCTATGACCTTTTCGCGATCGACTCCTGGCTGGCCGGCCTGGCCAGCCGAGCCCAGACACCAAGGGCTGGCCGCGAGCCGGTGGGCACCGCCCGGCCAGCCCCCGTCAGGGAAGCTGTCGTCGATGAGCGCCCGGACAGATCGCAATACGATCAAGGCCCGAGCGGCCCAGACAGATCGCAACACGATCAAGTCCCCAGCGGCCCGGCCGACCCCGAGGAAGCTCGGGTTGAGTCCCAATGAGTGGTGTATGAACAGGTGAAGAACTAATAGGGGATCCACCACAAGAGGCGGAGCAGCGCGTCAACCTAAATAAGCAGTTGATATTCATACTATTTTAGGAGAAACACGATGACCGTACTACCAACTATTGACGCCGCAGCTTGGCTTGGCAAGTATTTAGAGGGAGAAGATGGCGATAGAGACCTTGCCAGGGAGATGCTCAAGTCCTTTGCTGAGTTACTTATGAGTGCCCAGGCTTCTTTGGAGTGCAATGCAGACTACGGTCAACGGACCAAAGAGGGTTGTGTGCGAAATTGTGTGCAAAAACTTTCGATTAGATAGTAAGGCCATGGTAGTGATGAAATACATTTATCAACCAATCCCACAAAGGAGAGTTCACTACCATGGCTACAAACAAGAATACAACAGAGAAGATATCCTTGACATCTCTAGTCCAAGAAGATGTCGATC
>JAKAVM010000001.1 GCA_021827485.1 Actinomycetes bacterium | reverse complement strand
TCCGATCTATGAGAGTGTCAGCTGCCGGAACGGGCAGCACCCCGCCTGCATTTTTTTACTATTACCACTGTGGATTTGATGAAGTCTGGAGTCGGGCAGGCTATGGCGATAGCCCTCGACCTATCTCAAACTACATAGAGGAAGCCACATCAAAAGGCTGGTGGTCTGGACTGGTGCGTCCAGATCCCTCAATTGCTCCTCGTATTTTTATTCAAGCAGGCACCAATGCGATGAGGAAGATACGAGGAGGCCAGAGAATGATGCTCGACAGTTTTTGGCCTGGTCTTGATCTAGCGGTAAGTGTAGATTGGCGTCTCAACACAGCGGCCATGTTTTGTGACATATTCCTTCCTGTTGCCTGCGAGGGCGAACGAGTTGAGTTGCACGGAGCAAATTCACATTCATTTGAAAGAGCTTTTTCCGATAAGGTTCGTGAGCCAGCGGGCAATTCGCTCCCGGAATGGGAAGTGTTTGCGAAACTTGCCAAGCGAGTTGTTGAACGGGCCAAGTCACGAGGCTTGGAAAGATTCAAAGATGGGCATGGAGTTATGCGAAGTTTTTGCGATGTAGATGCACCTTTTGAATCACGCGGCGAGCTTCTAGACCCTGAATCAGTTTTGGATGAAGTCTTGAGAGACAGTGCGCTGTCGGGCAACTTGCCTGCTGGGACTTCACTAAACAGTGTGAGGGAATCTGGCTGGTTGCGCCCTATTCAATTGCCGAGGCCCATGTCAAGCGTTTGTGGTGCTGATATATCGGAGTCAGAGCCAGTTGTTTCTTATCGTAACCACATTGAAGATGGGGTGCCCTTCGAAACTCTAACTGGTCGAGCTCAGTTCTATATTGATCATCCCTGGTTCATCGAAGCCGACGAACAGCTTGCCTGTCACAAAGAAACACCAATGATGGGTGGAAATTATCCTTTAGAGCTGACCGGAGGACATCCCAGGTGGAGTATTCATGCCACTAATACGACAAGTCGCCTAATGTTGGAAACAACCAGAGGCCATCCGGTAGTTCACATGAATCCCATAGATGCTAAGAATCGTAACGTGGTTGATGACATGGTGGTTGAGGTGTTCAACGATTTAGGTTCTCTAAGAGTATGCGCAAAAATCAGCCCATCGGTGAGGCCAGGCCAGGTAATCCTCTATGCCTCTTGGGAGCAGTACTTATATCCCGAGTGGAAAGATGTAACTTGGGTTGAGCCAGGAGTTGTGAAGTGGCTCCATTTCGCCGGAAACTACGGTCATCTAGGTTATTCGCCAATGCAATGGCAGCCGACTCAATCAGATCGAGTCTATAGAATTGACGTTCGGGCGAGTTCGGAGATTCCGTCCTAGCAACCCAGCGCCCGTCGGCTGGGGCGGGCACGCCGTGACCGAAGAAAGCTAGGAATCTTCGTATCAGGCTAAGCACCTTCCGGCAGGGGAGTACTGATGGTATATGCTGATATAAGTCTGCTTAGGTTAGAGCAAATTTCAAACTGCTTGCTGTTGTATTGACTTGCCAGGGACAGATCAATTCTAGTGTTACTCATTAGATTTAGAAGCGTATCGGTGGCAGATAATTTGGGTAGTTGTATAATTGTCTCTATACCGCCTAAACTTTCTTCCAATTGAGGTGGTGAGTCTGTTGCGACATAATCTGGGTCGTTTCTCTCACCGGATTCGTTCTGATCAGACATGAATGGATCCATGAATATAATGGCGCTAAGCGGAAGAGCCAGAGTTGGCGTGCTTGTTGGGCTTGGATCTCTAAGCTCGACAATTGTCCTCTCATCGTCTGAATAAGATACCTTAGCTTTAGGAAATTTCTCGATTAGAAAACTTGATCCAGGTCGAAGTCGAACACTACAAGTGCCCGCATAGGCGATAACGTTATTGCCGTCAATGGCAAGCCTCAAGGTATCGTCCGTGACAAAGCTCGCACCCAGCGAACAGGCGAGGGCCGCTGATGTCGATTTATATGAGCCAGAACTCCCAACAAAGCCAACTACCTTGTCCCCATAAGCTACTGCACTTGCGTGAAGCGCTGTTGAATCTCCGTTTCCGATACCCCTCATAGTGACTAGAAATCCACTCACTCCGGTGCCAACGACAGTGGCAAGAGTATCTGGAGACGATAATGGGTCGGGGGTGATCTCCACCTCTGTCAATTGTTTACTAATTCTGACGTCGCATAGTTTATGGTAGCGCATCACAAAGCAATCTGAGTTCTCAGTAACCGACAGCAGCCGTCTACCTCGATGGATGGAACGTGGATCTGAGTCGACAAAGGATAGTAGTTTGCCATCATCAGCCAATTGAGGGATCTCCCGTTGTCTTTGCAGGCTAATAGTGACGTCGCATCTATTCCCATTGGGTACGTGGGTAGCATCAAGGCTAATTGGGGATTCGATTAGGAGGCCGTGCATTAAGTATTGAGTAATGGACTGGGCACTCTCCGGAGAGGCGCTCTCAGACTGGGCACTTTGCACCTTGAGAACAACCATACTTTGCGTGTCGGACTCGTCAATGTAAAAGTTTCCTAAATCAGACTCAATCCAAGCGTGAGCTAGGATTGTTGAATCTTGGGTGCCCACTCCAATAAGTAGTTTAGGGTTGAAGTCAGCTAATAGTTTGCCCAGAATAAGTGAGCGGCGAAGGCAAGTATCTCCAAAAGGCCACCGGCGCATAATTGAATCGACGTTAGCCAAATGATTGCGTGCGAAATCATTACCTGATGCCTGTGGCGAGACAGAGCCCGAGCTGTTGGATTGCCAGCTGATAACAACACCAAGTCTTTTTGCTGCTATATCTAGGGGACGAAACTTTAGTAAGAGTTCTACTCTTGCTGCGATCAATGTGCAATAGAGCAGAGAGGGCAGTCGGGTTAGCTTGTTCATCAAGTATCGAGTTTTCGAGACGCGTGCCGAGAGTCTGACGGCGGACCCGAGTCCAATCTATCTTCGGTGACATGCTTGACCAGTCCAATTCTAAGCCAGTACTCAGTTAGTTCTTTGAAGTCCTCCTCGACATTCTCAGGCTCAACTTGATAAATCCCGGTAACCCTTTTGACCAGGTCAGCAAGTTGCTCAGACTCCACTATTGCTAACCAGTATAGGGTCGCTGAGGCATTGAGTTGGTAGTATATGCCAGAATCAAGATGGAGAATTACTGCTTTGCCATCTAAGATTTCGAAAGCCACGTTGTCGTTTAGCGCAAGATCCACAAACTATCTATCCTAGATGCTAAACCATTGCACGGTAGTTGCCGAGGAATTAATCATGCTAGCTAGCTGAAGGTGCGTTTTTCGGGGGCGTAAATTGGCAGAAAAGCGCTTTTTGTTGGCGTGACCATTTCTAAAGACTAGCTTGAGTGTAATCTTGTATAAGGCAAGTAGCCGAATATATTGCAACATATCTAGATGATATTAGGATTTGAATTTTTCAATTGAGAGTTTGCTATGAAAAATATACATAATAATGAGTGAGGAAAGCTCCCACTCAAGTTTCGTTCAAGGTGGAGCTGAGCTAGTAGAAGAGTTATCTTCTACAGATGGGGTTTGCGATAAGGCACCATACGAGAAGCCTGCAACTATTCAAATCGGGACAGTTGTTTCTATGACACAAGGTCGCAAAGGCCGAGGCTTTATTGATAACGGAAGTGGTGTTAGCAAGTAAAACGCTTGCTTATTTAGGCTTTTTGAACCTTTAGTAGATACAAGCGTTGAAGTTCGCAGCCAACCTTTATGCTTTCCGAGCTGAGGACCCAACTCTAAGAAGCTCAATTTGCGCTTCAATAGCTGCTTCCCAAGAGGGCTATAAGTTTGGTCAATCTAGGCTTGTTAGAGTTGGTGATTGGGTTGTAGCTCAATTCAACCTTTGCGATGATGAAAATTATGGCTCTCGCGATCATGTTGAGCGGTCTATTGGTGCCCATACAGGCGAAATTTTTATCGCCGAAGGTTATGAAGAACTGGCCTCGCAGGTTGGGCCCTCACGGAGGTTTGCATCGTGGAACGACTTAGTTGACTTTGTAGTTGAGGCCCCTGGTAAGCTCAATTCGCTACCTGGCGACTTTGCCTTTATTGCATTTTCCCCTTCGGGCCAAGTCTTGGCAGTTCGGTCATGTGCAGGAAATATGCCAATTCACTTGATGGAGTCACCTAATTTAGTTTGTATTTCGACCAGAATTGCCGAGATTGTACGGTTTAGTTCCGGACAAGTTGAGATTGATCCATTGGTATGGGCGGCATATGCGTCCGGGTGTACTGTCTTGCCGGATAATAGAAGCTTTTTGCGATTTACTTCTATGGTACCGTTTGGATATTCATGCTTGATTGAACCTAGGACAAAAGCCAAATTCATAAAATACTTTGATCCGGTTCCGTCGGAGTGGCCACTTTCCACAAAAGCCGGGGCCGCAGAGCATTGCGATAGCCTAAGAAACATACTATTGACAAACTTGAGAGATGGTTTGAGCGCAGACGGCATCAATCTTCTTGCTCTTAGTGGTGGGGTAGATTCATCCTGCATTGGGGCACTTGCCGTCCAAGAGCTTGGACTTTCCGTCGCTTCAGTTTCCTTGCTTCCGCCGCCTGGTGCCAAAGGGGAATCGAAAGAGCGATATTACGTTGAATCCTTGGGCAAGCAGGTCAACTTTAGAGAGCAGCTTACTTATGGGCTTGATCTGCCAGCACTGTTGGACCTGGTCAAACAAGTTCCAGACGTTGGATTTCCTGTTCCTCATTCGGTTTACTGTGGAATTGAAGTTTTCTTGCGCGATCTTCAAGGGTCTGGTTCCGAGGTAAGAGTGATTTTTGGTGGTGAACACGCAGACGAGGTCTGTGGTTCCTATGTTACTCTGCCTGACTGGGCTATGGCTACAAGATTTCGCACACTATTAGGAGAACTTACAAGGCTCCCGATGGGGCCCAAGGACCTGGGGCGTTGGTTTGCATGGCGAATTATGTGGTTGATGAATCGGCCAAGGATATATATGCCCAAGAAGCTACTGGACATTTTTGCGCCGGAGTTGCAAGAAGAATATGTGGAATGGCGGGCACGCCATATTGGGGCGACGTCTTCGCAAGGTGCATGGCCGTTCCTTAGTTTATGGAGAAGCCAGGCAGGGTGGGTCTCAATGGGCTGGGAAGTTGGGTCAAGTGTGGGTCTCAGAAGAGTACTACCCTTCCTGTCAAGGCAAACATTAGAGCTTGTATATTCGTGTAATCCAAGTGAGTTGGTAGGTCCGGGACCCAAGAAGTTACTTCGTGGTGCACTTGAAGGGTTAGTTCCAGCCTCTCATCTCTATAGGCCCGATAAGGGTTCAAATATCATTCCTCTGCATGGCAAGATCCCTTGGACAGCGCGGCTTTCAGAAAATACAGCGTCTCTTATCTCGCCGAGTTGGCAAGACCCGCCAAAGCAAATTGGTTATCCTGAGATTTTCCCTTTGACGCTGCTTGAGCGAGCCAGTAGGTCTCTTACGAACCTTGCGGGTAACGTACAATGATTGATTCAACGTTGGTGCGAGTTGTATATATATCCTACGATGGTGCTCTAGATCCACTGGGGCGCTCTCAGGTTATACCTGTCGTAACAGGATTGGCTGATCTAGGTAGTCAGATGAGGCTTGTAACTTATGAGAAGAAAGAGAGACGGGCTGATGAAGTCGCCAGGGCCAGTCTGGAGAGAGAGCTTGCTCACCATGGCGTTCTATGGAGTGCGCTTAGCTACCACAAGAGATTTAGTCTTTTTGCGACAGCTTGGGACTTACTACGAGGTTTAGTGCTGGTTTCGGCCTGGTGCATTCGACGCAAAGTTGACTTGGTTCATGCAAGATCCTATCCCTCCACTCTTATTGCTTGGGTTATATATCGTATTTGGAAGGTACCTTATATATTTGATATGAGAGCGTTGTATGGTGACGATAGAGTTGATGCGGGCTTGTGGGCGGAGAGTTCGTTAGCTTATCGGCTGACAAAGTGGTTGGAGAAGAGATTCTTGCGAGATGCCAGCAGTGTTGTAACCCTGACTCATGCTAGTGTGCCAGTGATTTGCGAGATTGAAAGCAGTGGCTTAGGAGGTAGGGTTCCGGAAGTCATTCCAACTTGTGCCGATTTGGAGCGCTTCACTATTACAAAGCGTGCCGATCCGGAGGATTTGAATATTACGATAGGTGCCGAACCGGAGCGCTTCACCCCAGCGGAGGTTTATCGGGCTTCGGAGGCCAAGCTAGGACCAGAGCTTGCATACTTTGGATCGATTGGCCCCACCTACTTAGTTGATGAGATGCTCAGGTTTGGCAAAGTATTTCTAGATAGGTTTCCCGGCGGCCGTTTAGTTTTCATAGTCAATGATGGACTTGCACCAACAGGACAATCTCCCCTCCAAGAGGTTCGTGGTCTAGCAAATAACTTGGGGATTGAACCAGCTAGATTTGAAGTTACTTCGCTTGCTCACCGGGAGATTGTGCAGCGCCTCAGGCGAGTTAGCGCCACTTATGTATTTGTGCGCCCAGGTCCATCAAAAGTAGCGATGGCATCGACGAAAGTTTCAGAGTCATTTGCCTTGGGAATACCTGTTGCGATAAATAGGGGGATTGGGGATAGCGCCGACGTTATAGATCGTGAAGGTATCGGTGTAGTGGTTGACCCGTTCGATTCAGATACTTGGCCGCATAAAATTGACCAGTTGCTTGAACTTTCACTTCTAGCCGAAGTTCGAAAGAAATGCAGAGCCCAAGCAGAACTAGAGCACTCTCTGGCTGGGGCTGTTAGCAAATACGCCAACATTTATGATAGGAATCTTCACCTTGGACAAATTGTAGTGTAAATATCCGGCTGTTTGTAGTGTAAATAAACGGCAAATTGTATTGAAAGAACTTGGAAAATTGCTATAATTGCTTATAACAAGAGTGTTTTGAGCCTTGAAAAGACATATAAAAACCGTGACCGATACTTACACTTCTCGAATTATTGATGCGGAGATCGAGCTTCTATTTGCTGAACTCCCGGCGCTTTCACTTGAGGGACCAAAAGGTGTCGGGAAAACTGCAACTGCGCAAAGACGAGCTGCCACTATATTCCATCTCGATAATTTGACCCAGAGGGAAATCCTCGCTGCTGACCTAGACAGACTTACAAAAGGAAGGTTGCCTATACTAATCGACGAATGGCAGCGAATGCCCGAGTCTTGGGACTTAGTCCGGAGAGCTGTTGACGCAGATCGGACTCCTGGTCAGTTTTTATTGACCGGCTCAGCTTCACCACAGAACCCACAAACACACTCGGGAGCAGGACGGATCGTTATGCTTCGAATGAGACCACTATCTATTGCCGAAAGGGGTCTTGAATCTCCCACTGTTAGCTTGGCGGATTTACTGGTAGGTGGGCATCCTAAGGTGGAAGGCTATACCTCTGTAGGGCTGGCGGAATACACTAGTGAAATACTTTCCTCGGGGTTCCCGGGTATTCGCCATTTGAGCCCAAGATCTGCGAGGTCTCAACTTGATAGCTACATTGATCTAATAGTTGACAGGGATATTCCAGAATCCGGTCGCTTAATACGCAATAAGGGTGCGTTGCAAAGGTGGATGGCAGCATACGCTGCGGGAACGGCGACGACAGCTAGTTATGAGCGCATTCGTAAAGCAGCTATGTCAAATCAAGGATATGTCCCCGCTAGATCTGCTACCGAACCTTACCGAGAAGCACTTGAAAGGCTTTGGATAGTTGACCCATTACCAGCTTGGACACCAAGTAGAAATTACTTTTCCAGGTTAGCATTACCGCCCAAGCATCACCTTGCTGATCCTGCATTAGCCGCCAGGTTGCTTGGTTTAGGTTTTGATGATCTTCTGAGCGGACGTGGATCCGGGCTTGAAGTCGCTGGTGGAGGATCTTTCCTTGGGGCGTTATTTGAATCATTAGTTACCCAATCTGTTCGAGTATATGCTCAAAATGCCGAAGCCCGGGTGTATCACTTGCGAACAAGAGCAGGTGAGCACGAAGTTGATCTAGTTGTTGTTGGTCACGACTCGCGGACCATAGCCATTGAAATCAAGCTGAGCCAGTCTGTAAGCGACAATGATTGCAAGCACCTTCGCTGGATGCAAGACAAAATGGGAAATGACCTTTCTGATGCGATCGTAATTACGACAGGTCACGAAGCTTATCGCCGTAAAGATGGTATAGCGGTTGTACCCGCTACCTTATTGGGCCCCTAGCCGCAACACGAGAGTTATCTACTGGCAAGAGCGTGGACGTGCTCAAAGCGCTAAGAGCTTCAATAGACATTGAAGTCCTTTACAAAAAGGTTCCGCTACGTTTTCCTTGGTGCTACCAGCTCACCACGTATGGATAAGAGCCCAAGGCCAGCTTCAATTGCGGCTTCTTTGGTTCCAGGGTAAAGACTCAGGCCGTAAACGTAGTCGATGTGGTCATAAGGCAACTCCAACTTACTCATAGTTGCCTTTGCTTTGCGGACATGCTGTGGCCGAAGCCTCGTCTTGGCTTCACATACAAGAGCGAACTCTTTGCCTTGTTTGTCTCTCACAATGGCGATGACATCTATCTCTCCATTTATATCCATCGGAGAGGGAGGCTTTTGGATATTCCATCCATTTTGAGAGGCGACGTACTCAAGGAGACACTTAGCGTCTTCTTCAACGGTCCCACCGACTACGTCCGAAAGTCTTCCTAATGCCTGATTAGTCTGCTTTTGAATCTCAGAAAGTTCCGCCACAGTTTCGTCAGTGTGTTTCTGTGCAGCGGACAGTTCGGCAATATTTACAGTCAGTTCGGCGACGGTTTCGTCAGTGTGTTTCTGTGCAGCGGACAGTTCGGCGACATTCTTAGAAGTCTCTGCGACGGTCTTGGCCGTTTCTTTGCGGCCTTCTGCCAGTTCCGCAACGAGGTTTGGCAGGCCAAGCAGCTCTTTTGTTAGAATCTGAGCGCGAAGTTCCTCGCCGAGGGCGGGGTCAGCACGCATCTGGAGGATAATTTCGCGGGTATCCATGTAAACATTGTATCAACTGGGTATGACAAATCGAAGAGGCCCTGGCCAGTGGTTTCAAGTCGGCAGGTGCGGCTCAATCCCGCTAAGTGCTAAAATATGGAAATATGTGGGGTGGACAGATGTGGAGATGCGGCATGGAAGATGGGAAGATGTGGTCCTGTTAGGTAATATTTCCTAGAACTGCAAGTAAAGTTCTCAGTTGGTTATGCCGATAAAGTCCCTGGTAGTAGTTTATCGGCAGGAGTCAAGAAGAAGGGCAGTTTGGTGCGGAATTTATTCCAAGGGTCATATCTAGGGATTAGAAATGGAGTCTGGTCAGATAGATTTGTGAGATTGCGCCAAATTACCAGCTGGGCTCTTGCAGCCGT
>JAKAVM010000031.1 GCA_021827485.1 Actinomycetes bacterium | reverse complement strand
CGACCTGGACGACTTCGGTGCTTCGGTCTGCATCTATCACCAAGGTAGAAAGGTAGTCGATCTAACCGGCGGATGGAGTTCAAAAAGATCAGAAATTAACTACTCCCAAGATCTAGTTCAGATGGTCTTTTCATCGACAAAGGGTGCCTGCACTATTTGTGCTCTAAAGCTAATTGAAGAAGGGCTTCTCGACCCGCAGTCACCGGTAAGTCACTATTGGCCCGAATTTGCTCCAAACAATGGCCTCAAATCAACAACGACGGTTGAACATCTGTTGACCCACCAAGCAGGATTAGCAGTGATTGATGAGAAGCTGACACTAGAGGAGCTACTTAGCTGGCACCCGATTATTCGAGCTTTGGAAATTCAAGAGCCGAGCTGGGAGCCTGGCTGTGCTCATGGATATCATGCACTTACCTTTGGCTGGTTAGTTGGCGAAGTTATATTTAGAATCACCGGGCTCTCCATCGGTGAGTACTTTTCAGAAAATATTGCCAAGCCATTGGGCCTGGATTTCTGGATTGGGTTACCTCCTCAATTTGAAAGTTTAGTATCACCACTACGCATCGGCCCGATGCCTTCAATGGAGAGTGTTGACCCCAAGCTATTAGCCATGGTTGGCGAATTTCTTTCTCCGGATTCACGCCTCGTCAGAGCGCTTACACTAAATGGTGCATTCGGACAGTTTATGGGTGGAAAAGGCCCGTTCAATTTACCTGAAGTTCACCAAGCTCAGATCCCTGCAGCAAATGGCATTACAAATGCAAGATCTCTTGCAAAGATGTATGCGGCTTGTATCGGCCCTGTAGACGGGGTCCAATTATTGGAATCATCGACACTCAGAGATGCCGTGGTAGTCCGCTCTAATGGAAAGGATGAGATTTTACCAACCAATAGTCGATTTGGCTTAGGTTTCATGCTGCATGATGATGAATTTATGCCAATGCTAGGTAGTGGCTCCTTTGGCCATTCGGGTGCAGGAGGATCACTTGGTTTTGGGGATTTGGATAATGAAATCGGATTCGGATATGTTATGAACCAGATGAGACTAAGTTTGGCAAGTGATCCGCGACAAATGAATCTCATCGAAGCCCTTCGGAAGTGCCTTGACTGATAATAGCCACAATTCGCAAGTCAGCGAGCTTATATCCCCTACGAAACCCAAGCTTCGTGGTGTACTCCATTTAGTTGCCTTCCCTGTTGCACTTTTTCTTGGTACCTTCCTAGTTATTGCTAGCAAGGGATCTGCCGCGAAGATATCTTGTGCAATTTACGGTGCTTCAATCGCGATACTTTTTGGAATTAGTGCGCTCTATCATCGCGGCAAATGGACACGCGGACCCCATGAGATACTTCAGCGCATCGACCATGCCGATATTTATATTGCAATCGCAGGTAGCTACACTCCTATCTGTGTTCTGGCACTTGGTGGAACGGTATCAACCGTAGTTCTCACTATTGTTTGGACCGGTGCTTTTGTGGGAATTGTATTATCAATGCTATGGCCCAAAGCTCCCAGAATTGTCTTAGTTCCTACCTATCTTGTTGTAGGTTGGACTGCAATTGCTGTTCTTCCACAACTCACACATGGAGGTGGAATTGCGATGGTGGTGCTCATTCTAGTTAGTGGTGCCTTCTACACTTTGGGTGGAATTGTTTATAGTATGAGAAAACCAAATCCGGCACCTAATGTTTTCGGTTTCCACGAAGTTTTTCATTCATTTACAATCGCTGGCTGGATAACTCAGTACGTGGCAATTTCGCTAATTGCATATCGTATCTAGCATTACCCAATGCAGTAAGGCCATAGAATTTCACGGGGTGTGAGTGGCTGCTTGCCTTTACTAACCAACCATTTTGAAAAACCCTCAGCCCACTCTTTGTGCCAAGCTGCCTGATCAACCAAGAGCGATTCTATCGTATTTTCACCTATCAATGGGAAACGCTCTATCTGACGAGTCAATATACAAAGTGCTGCCAGCGCATCTCCAAAAGCGTTATGAGCATCGGTTAGAGAAACGTTATAATTAGCACATAAAGAAGCTAGTTTACGATTCCCTTTACGATATTTATCAAAGTGACGGTCAATAGTAAGCACATCCAAGACCTTCAAATCTAGTTTCGATATTGGTGGCAAGCCTAGAAGACGAAGCTGGGACTCAACTATAGTTAGGTCATAACTTACGTTCATCCCTACAATTGGAATATTGGACGAACTTGCAAGGTTGAATATGCTGACTATCTTTTCAAGCGCGCTCTTCAGGCCTATCCCCTGTTCTTCGACCATCTCATCTGTAATTGAATGGATAGCTGTTGCCTCAGGAGGGATTTTGCGCCCTGGGTTTATTAGAAAGTATTCGTAATAGTATTGGGCCTCACTGACGAAGTAAACAAGGGCGGCCGAAACTGGTACGTCATGTGTTGGGTCCACACCAGTCGTCTCTAGATCAAATCCCAGCATGGGTAGATTACTCCAAGATTCTCCGGATGAAATTGTCGCACTAGTTCGTTGTTCTATTAGTTTTAGAAGATCTTGGCTTAGAGTTTCAATCACAAGTCCGAGCCTATATCCCGGGTGAGACTTTTAATTGCTGGCAGGAAATATCACAGAAAAGAGCAAGATAAATGGGTGAAATCTCAGATTCGGTCGAGGTAGTAGACCTCTCGAACTGGCCAGAGCTTGTTCCAAATGCCCAGGTGCTAATAAAAGAATTCTTGCTGCTAGACGACTCATGGGTAGTGCTTGAAGGTCTCGGTGGAAATGGGGTCCTCCCAGATTTTCTCAACGAAGAGTTACTAAATTTACCGAATTGCTCCCCAGATGGCCGTGGTTGCGTCGCTGTTGCGAAAATAGATTCCACGCTGGCCGGTACTGGCCAGATTAGAAGCTATAACTTATCTATATGTGAGCTAAAGAGAATGTATGTACCATCCAAATTTCAATCACTAGGAATTGGTAAGTTGATAGTAGAGTTCCTAAAAGTAAAGGCAGTTGAACTTGGATTTGACCAAATGTATTTAGACGTTACAACTAACCGCCCGGGTTCGATTCTATTTTATTCCTCAGTTGGTTTCCGTCCCTGTGAAGCACTTCATGAATATAGAATGCCAGTTGTTTCGATGAAAATGGAGTTGATATAGACGGTGGTCAAGATCTCCAGACCAAGCCTAAACGGTACTCCGGTATCAAGCCTCGGAATGGTCCAAGCTGTAACAATTGCAGCTATCATCGACGGAGCTTTTCGTATTTGGACCCTATCCCGTAAGGTATCACACATCTTTACACGACATAACTAGGAAATATGAGCCACGACAATAGCGCTCGCCGGGCAAGTGTTCTCGAAGAAGTCATGGGGGCGATTGAAATATGGCCTAGCTACTGCGTTGCAATTGCGGTTTCGTCACATAAAGGTACCGTTATGGCAGGTGAAACCACGAAGATTTTCCCTTGGGCGTCGGTAACTAAAGTTTTGACCAGCTTTGCCCTACTTCTCGCATACGAGGAAGGAACCGTTAGCCTAGATGAACCGGTTGGATTAGACGGACTTGCCGATGAAGTATCAATTCGCCACCTTCTGAGCCATTCTTCTGGTCTTGGCCCCAACCAATCTGTCCGGACCAAATCTCCAATCTCTCTGCCAGCTCGATACTCGATTCCAACAGATGAGCAACCGCTTGCGCCGTGTGGGACCAAACGAATCTATTCAAATCTCGGCTTTGATCTTTTGGCCAAGGTTCTACAAGAGCGTGCAGAAATGCGATTCTTCGACTATTTGCAAGAAGGTATTTTAGATCCTCTAAAGATAGAAATGTCTGAATTTGGGGATGGGTCTTCGTCGCCAGCTTGGGGGGCAAAAGCAACTATTTCAGAATTGATTACTCTTGCTAGGGAGTTCTTATACCCTCACCTCCTGGCGCCAGAAACCGTAGAGATCGCCCGCACAGTTCAGTTTCCCGGACTATCTGGAGTCTTGCCAGGATATGGACTACAGGCCAATAATGACTGGGGGCTCGGTCTTGAAATTAAAGATTCAAAAAGCCCCCATTGGACCGGTTCAATGAACACACCTGAGGCTTTTGGGCACTTTGGTCAATCTGGATCTTTTGTGTGGATTGATCCCAAACTAGAACTCTGCTTTGCATATCTCTCAGAACGTCCATTTGACAACTGGGCAAAGGAACACTGGCCAACCATATCTGACTACGTTATTGAACTATTTAGCTAGCCTTGAACCTCCCCGCCCGTAAGCAACGGGACTCACCGCCGCTACTCTTCTAATTTAGGAACAAATTGAGATCGTTCTTGCTCGTGCAGCAGTAAATCTGCCGCGCTCCAGGCAAGCGCAATAGCTCCATCGATAATTGCGCTGTCTGCATAGGACGATATTGAGGCCGCAGCAAACTCCGGTTGGTGATTGACTGCTGGTAGCGAGTTGATTGAAATCATGGGATGTATTGAAGGGATTCGAAGAGAGACGTTTGCCATGTCGGTCGACATTGGGGTGGAGCGATGCTGAGGAAATACTCTACCTAGCTCCTGTGCATTTTTGCGATAAATTTCTTGAAAATGTAAGTCTTGGCGGAACTCCGAATAGTTCGGCCCAAGATATTCAGTAGAAAGTTGACATCCTGTAGCAAGCGCACCTGATCTAAAACAGTTTTGAACTCGCTCCTCTATCTCACTCAATTCGTCAAGAGTTGGCGTTCTGACAAAGTATTCTGCTTCGCATAAATCCGGAATGATATTGGCGGCGGTTCCTCCCGTGCGAACGATTCCGTGAACCCTAGATGTTTGAGGTAACTGCTGACGCAGTAGCCCTATCGCCACTTGTGCAATAGTCAAAGCATCTCCTGCATTGATCCCTTCTTGAGGAAAGCCTGACGCGTGGGCAGCCTTGCCTGAATATCTAACCATAAAGTGAGAAACTGCTAGACAGTCAAGTTGAACTTGGTCGGTGGGACCAGGGTGCACCATCATTGCAAAGTCGACATCATCGAAGACACCTTGCTCCAGCAAGATTATCTTTCCCCCGCCTCCTTCTTCGGCCGGAGTACCAATGACCTTTACTGTCACTTCCAAGTCATCAACCAAGTTAGATAGGGCAATTCCAGCTCCAACTGCACAAGCTGCGATTATGTTGTGACCACATGCATGGCCAATCCCGGGCAACGCATCATATTCGGCACAAATAGCAACGGTTGTCGCTCCAGTCCCTTTCTTTGCTACAAATGCAGTAGGTAAGCCTCCCACGCCATACTCAATATCGAGACCAGCCTTTGCCAATTGATCACAGATCCATGCTGATGCAAGTACCTCCTCAAATCCTAATTCAGGATTGGCATGTATCTGGTGGCTTAGATGCAAGAGACTTGGCGCCTGGAGACGAACCGAATCAGCCAACTGACTTTTCAGTGGCTCAATTTTCTTGGCCAAACTAGGCTGACTCACTTTCTCGGCTCCCATCTAAACTTTCGAACTGCTATCCAAGTTGCAATTAACGCCCAAATAGCAATAATAGCTATCTGATGAAAGGCAACTCCAAACCCAGAACTGTGTTGATCAAATGCTCCAAGAAGCGACTGAGCAAAATGACTAACCGGGAAAAAGTTCCCTATACGATATAGGAAAGATGTCTTTGAAAAAGGAAAGAAAACTCCTGATAAAAAAAGGATTGGAAGATATATTCCATTTACCATCGCTGGAGCAGAATCAGCATTAGGAACAAAGATGGTCACCGCAAGACCCATGGCACAGAAAGCAACAACACCAACAAAAATTATTACAAAAAAAGCTCCAAGATGCACTGGCCACGATATATTGAACTCTAAAATCCCAATCGCAATAAGAATAATTGTAGAATATAAACTTATGAGTATCGAGTTCCCAATGACGCCGCCGAGGAATAAATAAGGAGGAAGCGGCGTACCGCGCACTCTTTTTAAAATTCCAGTCTCGCGGCGTATGGTCATTGATACTGCTAGAGACGAGAAGCACGAGTTCATCAGGCCATAGGCAAGCATTGCTGGAATAAGATATTGATCGTAGCTCACTCCTGTGCTACCAACTGCTTTACTGCTTTGGTGGGAGCTACCAAAGATAAGTAGGAAGATGATAGGAAAGCCAATTGTAAAGATACCTGCCGCAGGATTTCTCCAAAAAGTCTTTTGCTCATAGCGTATCTGGCTAACTAGGAGTCTGAGGCTACTCATGAAATGTGCCTTGTAAATTCACGGTGGGGATAACTATCGCTATACATTATCTTCGCTAGTAATTTTCAGATAAATATCTTCCAAAGTTGGTTGAGATACTTCGAGGTTCCCTGGCTGGATTTTGTTTTCCAACATCCAGGAACTGAGCTTATAGAGGGTTTCCACTGTATCTAATGTTTCTATCGTAACAAGTTTGGAACTATCCCTATCCTCCGAAGTGCACTCGATACCGGCTACTTGGATGTCTAGACCTAAGGGCACTGAAAAGGTGATTATGGTAGCAGCGCTGTCTCTACCTCCGAGGGTTTCCGGCGTCCCCGAAGCTACTATCTCTCCTTTTGCAATAATAACTACGTTATCTGCAAGACTCTGTGCTTCGTCCATGTAGTGGGTGGTAAGTAAGACAGTCCTACCCTGGCTACACAACTTCCGAATAATTTGCCAACTCTCATGCCTTGCGCTTGGGTCAAAGCCCGTAGTTGGTTCATCCAAGAATATGATTTCGGGATTGCCTACGAGAGCTAGGGCAAGGTCTAAGCGTCTTTGCTGGCCGCCTGATAATTTCTTTACTTTTTCATATTGTTTATCTTCCAGGCCGGTGAGTGCGAGAAGCTCGGCGCTAGCAATCGCATCATGATAAAAAGTTGCCCGCTGGTCTAGAACTTCGTGGACCTTCAAGAACGGATCAATCGAGCACTCTTGTAGTACGATTCCAATTCGATTCTTGAACTTCCGGCCTCCACACTGCGGATCCATACCAAGTATTGAAACTTCTCCCGAAGACTTAGCCCTAAAACCTTCCAGAATTTCAACTGTGGTTGTCTTGCCGGCGCCATTTGGACCCAGCAAAGCAAGCACTTCGCCCTTTTTGACACTGAAGCTAATTCCACCCAGGGCCGTAAAATCGCCATAATTCTTGCGAAGCTGCGAGACGGAAATTACGTCTTCCACTACGGTGCCAGCCCAATAAATGCTGAGTTTCTGATGCCCACCGTGTTGATTCTAGTTGAAGATAAGAAGTGGAGCAGTTAGGTGTGTTACTACTTTGGTCGATAAACCAAACAAACTCCTATCAGAACGCGGCGAGGGGACTGTGCCTTGAAACAGTAAGACAAGTAACTACTTCGGCCCTCAAAATTGACCGAAATCGGCGGCCAAGCCGACGACTTTACTCGTAGGTCAAGGCTCGCTTGACGATGTCGTACCCCAGTTGTATAGTTGACTCTAACTGGTGGCGATAACCAAGCCACCAACAATTAGCAGTACCGCCCGGAGCTTTGGCTCCGCGCATACCCCAGGGCCTGGGGCATGGCATCGGAGAAACAACCGATGTTGCTCGTCTAAGTCCACCTAGAGTGGCAGCGAGAACTTCTTCAAGTGGAGGCAGCGTAAGTTGTCGCCACTAAAGGGAATCCCACGACTTTAGTCGTTGGGAGGAGGTCAAAAATTGCAATTTGCAGCTAGGATGTTTTGCGACCCTGGGGACGTAGCTCAGCTGGTAGAGCACCTGGTTTGCAACCAGGGGGTCGGCGGTTCGAGTCCGCTCGTCTCCACCAAACCAACTACCTGGACAAATGCGATCGCTGATGGAGCGGTGCACGAACCACCCCCACCGCAATCCGAGCAGAAGGACTCGGAGCGTGGCAAGCGCCCGAATCAGCACGATCAGGCAGGCGAGACGACTTCTATGCCATTTTCCATTGCGACCGAGCAGAGTCGAGCGTCGTATGCAACGAGGATGGTCAGATCCGCGTTTAGTGACAATGCACTTGCTAGGTGAATTGCATCAAGGCTCCGCAGCTCGGTCGGAAGGAGGGCCGCAGCCTTCTCGACAATGGCACGATCTATGGGGAGGAGGTCGATACCTCCGAGCAATAGGTTGGCATCCTCAACTGTGCCTTCGTCGACCCGTCGGCATGTACGAAGCAGCTCAATTGTCGACAGGTCGCTGCTGACTTTGGGAACGTCTGCCCTGACGGAGAGCCACTCGGCCAGGGCAGCACTCTCGGCCTCATCGAATACGAGCTTCACCAGCGCGGACGTGTCGAAGTAGATCATGTGAGTCGGTCTCGGCGCAGTTCGTTGAGGACTTCACTTCCCGTCGCCTCTCCGCGTTCTGCTTTTCGACGCTCCGGCAGCTGGAACGTTCTCTTTGCAGGTACAAGACGACCGGAAGCGATGAGTTGATCTCTCACGGCAACAGCGGGGGTGGGGGACACCAAAAGTGCAACGAGCTTCCCTCTTTCGGTGACCTCGACGACTTCCCCAGCCTTTACTTGCTCAAGGTAACGGCTTGCGTGTTGACGAAGTTCTCGTACTCCAATCCGGGTCATCCCGCGATTGTAGCACAATGAATGCTACAATTACAAAGTGATCCAATAGTTCTGGCATTAATCAGGAGTCAAGAGAGGTTGGCGAAGTCTCTATTGCCCATCATTGTTTAGGGGTCGTTAAAGATACGATGATTTCCCAGCCTCCGCCATCTCACCGCGGGACACGAGCGTCCGTCGGCATCGACTGCAGTCGTCCACTCCCAGGTTGCTCGACCGTCTGGGCCAGCAAAACTCCATGTCATTTCAAATATCCCTGGCGCGTTGACAATCGACTTCACTCGAAGCTGAGCTGGCCAGGTTGATGCGTCCTTCGTCTCGCAAAAACGATCGCAGGCATCGTTGAATATCCGAGCGGCACTCCGGAACATTTCCTTTTCTGCATCGGATAATCGTTTATAATCAGCCAGGAACGGTTCTGTGCGCTCGAATCTCACAAATCAAGTTCAGCCAAAAAATCTTCGATGTCCTCGGTAATGACAATGTCTCTTGCAGCGATTGCAGCATCGGCTTCCCGCTCCATCTTCTGCCAACGCTCAGTCCAGAACCAAGCCTGATCGACAGGAACGGCGACATGGGGACGAAGCACAATCTCTCCAGCGCGTTCGATCAGCTCCACTTGTGCTCCCGGTTTATCAAGGCCGTAGTGACGACGGATTGCGCAAGGTATAGAAATAACCCCTCGGCTCTGAACCGTAACAAACGTGTGCTCCTCTTTCATGGTTCCAGATTAGCAGAATTGCAGTAAAGCTGCAATACGTCACTTATCTGTGCAGCCCAAGCTGGACTGCCTTGACCAATAGCAAAATTACTGCAATTACCAGATAACCGCGCAATGCGTACATGGCCGCTAGGCGACCTCGGGACCATTTCGGTCGCTCTAGGAGATTGA
>JAKAVM010000048.1 GCA_021827485.1 Actinomycetes bacterium | reverse complement strand
GGATCAGGAGCTAGTCGACGATCACATAAGACATCTTTGAGAAGTGCTCTGCGCCCTTTCAAGCACCCTCCTGTAGCTTATTTGCTTTGAGTCTTGGGTGGGGCTTTCTTCGCAGGCGCCGCCTTCTTCGCAGGGGCTTTCCTGGCAGGCGATTTCTTCGCAGGAGACTTGCTAGCAGATTTGCTTGGTCCGGAGTTGTTCGATGACGGCTTTGTTGGCTGGGCTTTCTCGGCAGGTGATTTCTTTGCTGGGGACTTGGTCGAAGTTTTATTGGACTTGAGGCGTGATCCAAGTGGAGTGTTTGCAAAAAGATCCGAAATAGTTCCGGCGTCAGGCAGCTTGTCAATAAGCTTTTGGAGATCGTCTCGATTGGTAATGCGAATTTGCGAGAGGACTTTTTGAAGATCGTCGGCGCTGACTAGTCGCATCTGCGAGATCTGCTTGCGCACCTCATCAAGCGAGACTAGTCGCATCTGCGAGATCTGCTTACGTACTTCTTTGCGAATTAGTTCAACGAACTCCTCGCTTGCTTTGCGCGATTTATCCACTAGGTCGTCGACCCACTTCTGAGCCTGGCCACGCTGTATTTCGCCAGAGCGAACAAGCTCTTTGGCTAGCTCTTGGGCACGTGATCGAGACATCTTGGTTAGCGAGACGCCTGCTTCTGTATATTTGCGGAGAAAGTCGTTTCGGGACATGTCGCATATGCTAGCAGAAACGTCGTTTGCGCTTCCAATAGTTTGCGATATTTCCCACAGGCTTCCGTTCAAACCTAGCAGTTTTCAGCGCTGCCCTGTGCTCTTCACTTGGCTTGACCAGATTGGAATACCAGGTCGTAAAGCGTATCGGCGGAGATATCTGGCTCAATAAGATAGTTGTCCGCTCCAGCTGAAGGCGAAGTTCCTGAGGACTTAGCTGCCGACAAGGATTGCAATAACTTCAATGATTGCGATTTGGGGGTAACCCCTGAGTAGACAAGCCCAAAGCGCGCCCCAAGACTACGGGCAAAAAGCCCATCGGTACTTGGTCTATCTCCTACCACGATTGCGTCGGACCCCAATATAAAATTGCTTTTTACCAGGTCAACCATTGGTGCGCACGGTTTACCGGCATAGATTGGCTCAATTCCAGCACCATAGCTAAAAGATGCAACTAGGGCTCCGGTACCGGCTAGAAGTCCTGATTGGGTGGGATAGGTTGGATCGGAGTTAGTTCCGATGAGTCTGGCACCGGATGCCAAGACTCCAATCCCAGCCGACAGACTCGAATACCCGAATTCAAGGTGATAGCCCACTATTAGCGATCCGATAGCGTGGCTCTTGACGGCACCGAGGAGGTCTTTTTGCGTTAAAGAGTCCAACAAGGAGATCGAGGGGATATTTAGCTTTTCCAGAGCCTGGGTCACCCCTGGGCCAGCACATGTGGCAACCAGGTGATCCTGGCTCGCGAGTTGCGCAGCTGCTAGTGCTGAGGTGAATATGTCTTCCGGTGCTGCTTGAATCGAAAAGCCTCGCAGTTTGGCGAGATATCCTTCAATGGTCATGAACGAATTGTTGGTTGTAAAAATAACCCGATCGCCCCTGCGATGAAGGTCGTCTATTGCCTTTGCTGAGCCTTCAATTGCTTGGTTGCCAATCCAGACAACTCCATCTAGGTCCAATATCCAAAGCACTTATAGATTCTGCCACACACTGGGCCGCTCGCTCACCTTGGGAGCGTCAAGTTACTGTTACCAACCCAGCGTTGTTGGTACCCTTCGTCCGCGGCGGGCATTGAAAAGATATAGTCGTTCAAAAGCTTTCTTTGCAACCAGCCAACGGCGTCCTTCTGAGATACTTGGAATCTTATTGCGTGGTGGCCGTACGGGAGACACCGACATATAGACCCCTTTGTCTCCCATATCCAAAACACATCGTGCAGCGAGCATTGTGTTTTCTTCGCGGTTCCTCCCGCCTTTGACTTTAGATATAATATCGGAAGTTGCTATCACAGCCATCTGTTCAGTCATATGCCCTGTTTTCGGAAAGTTTACTGGGACGGGTGTCTCTGAAACTGGCGGCATTGCCACGGCTACCCCCACGCAATAGACATTATCGGCAACTAAGCTACGATAGTAGTCATCTACGGGGATGAAGCCTTTAGGATTGGAAAGCCCGGGGCTACTTGCTATAGCACTTATTCCACCCAAAGGGGGGATAATCATTGAGAGAACCGAAGGGATCGAGATAGCTTCTTTTAGCTCGACTGTGTCTTTTGTAATCTTTGTTATTTCTTTGGAGACCATGTAGGTAATGTCACGTTCGTCAAGACAATTTTCAAGAAGTTGTCGTATGGTGCCAGCGCCGCCCATACCCATGTGTCCAACGAATGGTTCTGGAGTTACAAAAGTGATCGGGACGCGGTGGCGAATATCGTTTCGGCGCAGGAGATGATCAAGTTCGAATAGGAACTCGTAGGCTGGTCCAATGCAGCTTGCTCCAGGCGCGCAACCGATAACTACTGGTCCAGGGTCTTGGAGAAGATTCTTGAGGGCAGTGCCCAACTCTTCAGTTTCAGGCGCGGACATTAGCGAATGTCCGGGTCCGCCAAAAGGGCCAAGTCCTTCAACTGCTTCGTTGGCGCTTCGGTGGCCAGTAGCTATTATTAGAAAGTCGTATTGATATTCACTCTTGTCGGTTGTGACTTTCTTCTTTTCGTGGTCGATTTGCACTAAGGTTTCATGTACAAATCTGACCTGCTTTTGGTTAAGTGGTTTGGCTAGATCAAAGGAGATCTGACTCAACTTACGACTGCCCATAGCCACCCAGGGTAGAGATGGAACAAAGATGAACTCTTTGTCCTTGGCTATTAGGGTGATTGTTGCTTGATGGGGACTCAGTTTGCGTCGTAGCTCATAAGCAGTGGTCAACCCGCCAAAAGACCCGCCAATAATCACAATATTGGTCATTAGAAAACAACAACTTTGTCAGCCCACAGTGTCCAGTCAGTGACTTCGTCTAAGGTTGAGCGACGAGCACCTTCTATCAGTGCTACTTCGCTAAGTCCGCGGGCATCCATGCAGGTCCCACACAATCCAACTTCACCGCCGTGGCGAATTACGCTGGCTAGCATACGATCTAAGTGGTAGTAGCCGTCGGGGAGCTTTTGGTTTGCTACTGCGCATCCTACTGCATCGCCGAAGAGAAATACTTTTACTTGAACGTCGTCGCGCTTTACCAAAGAGCCAGCTAGACGCACCCCATTGTACGAGCGCTCAGTCCCATAGGGCGGATCATTAAGCAGTACAGCAATTTTCATTTATTATTTCCTTTCCTGTCGTGTTGCGATTGGTAGTCCGGCTGTTTGAATTGGGATTCCACCTGTTTCGATTGGGACTCCACCTGTTTCGATTGGTAGTCCGGCTTGGCGCCATTCTGGCATTCCGTCTTCAAGACACATCGCTTCACGACCATAGTGTTGAAGGATGGCTACTGCCTGGGGGGCGAGCAGACAAAGTGAACCTCTACAGTAGGCAACTACTTCAAGTGCCGGATCGAGTTCTTCTAGACGATGTTCAAGATGTTCTAATGGGATGGATAGCGCACCAGGGATATGGCCTGCTTGGAACTCGTGAGTTGGTCGAACATCAATTACGATGACTTCGCCAGAGCGTACGCGTTGTATTAGATCCTCCCGACTTACCCTTTCGGTAGAACTGCTTTCCGTGCTAATTTCCCGAAGTATCTGATCTACTTCAGCTAAACGGGCTCGCGCTAGATCCCCTAAGGCGCTAACAAATCTGCAAACTTCTTCACCCGCAGCTCGGTAGAAGACGCGAACTCCCTCACGACGAGTTTCCACTAGACGGGCTTGCCGCATTATCTGGAGGTGGGCAGATGCAGTTGTCATTTTTAAACCAGTTGCATTGGCTAGTACCTCAACGCTCAACTCTCCTTGGCACAGTAACTCGAGTAGCTCAATTCGTTTGGGGTGCATGCTGACCTTGCCAATACGCGCCAACTGCTCGTAGATAGCCATACTTCTATTAGTTTGAGTATCCATATATCTATAGATAATAGGACAAAGCGCAGAGGGCTGCAAGTTGAAAGGTATTTACCGGCCTACTCGCTATTTTTTGTGCTGCACTTGCAGCATATGGAGACAATTGGGGTTCGAGAACTTCAACAGCATGCATCTGCTGCCTTACGACGCGTTGAACGCGGCGAGACAATTGGGGTGACCGAGCGCGCGCGCTTAGTAGCAGTTCTAATTGCCCCTTCTGCTACGACCCGAACTATCGGGGATCTAGGAAACTGGAATTATATCGCTTGCCGGGGGGTTCTGGCTTGAATTGAGTTCACAGGATGCAACTTGAGTAACACTTGGGTTGGCAGCAGCCGCCAAGCTTGGGGGAGTTGCAAAGGCCGGAGCACTATTCAAATCAATCATATCTAGCAAGTTGGATGCAACTGCATCACGCTGGGTCATTGCTGGCAGATTCCACTTACTCTCTACCAATCTGCACAGCGATGTGTGATCAGAGACCACGTGCGAGACGTAGTTCTTCTTCGCATATGGGCTCACAACGCCACATGGAACACGAAAACCATATCTGTCGAATCCACCAGGTTGATCTGGAGGCGATACTATCTGAGGTGGCACGTCATCAGGAACCGTAGCTGTCGGTGGTACAACGTGGTCATAGTAGCCACCTGCTTCGTCGTAGCAGTAAACTAACATCGTACTACTCCAGTTAGGACCTGACATCACGGCGTTTACGACCTGGCCTAAGAAGCCATCACCGTACTGGATATCATCACCCTCGCCCTCGGAGTTGCCTACAAAGTTGATCAGATTTGGGTCTATTAGGGAAAAAGAGGGCAGAGTGCCGTTCTTAGCATCAGATAAGAACTCACTGAAAGCAACCATCCTGGATAGGTTGGTTGTATTGGCGATCAAATATGGATACAACAACAGTGAGGAAATACCAAAGTTGTAGTTCTTCCAACTGATGTTGTACTGGTTGAGCAGATCAATAATCGTTCCGTTTGGTGGATGGGCACTTACATCAGCAGAACCACTGCTAAGGAACTGTTGGAAGGAGTTGGTTCCGGGAGTATCGTTTACCATTCCATAAGAAGTTGCCGCAAGCATGTATCGACGGTTGGGGAAAGTCTGTCCCAGTACAGAGGAGAAATAGTTATCGCAAATCGGAAACGTACTGGCCAGGCTGTACGTAAATGGAACATCGGTGGAATCGTAGTAAGCCATTGCTGCACCGCCCGATGCAGTCACGAACCCTTGGTTGGTACCGTTGTCGTAAGAGACATGACTGTCGTTCCACGATTGGCTTGGTGTTGAAAATGCTCGACAAGGGGTGGGAGTGTGAAAGGCCCTAATCACGTCACCTGAGCCATTTGGATTTGTATTCGTTGGGTTTCCAGAAGAGTCCAAGGTGAAGCCATTACCTCGCGGTAGCATTCCTAGAATATTGTCATAGGAGTGATTTTCAAGCATGACAATAACAATGTGGTCAATCTGAGGTATTAGATTCGTTCCCGGAGCTTTACTGGGATCAGGAAGTGATCCGGGGATTCCAGTTATGGTCGAAGAAGAGCCAGAGGACCCACCACTAGATGAACCTCCTCCAAAAAGCCCAGAACATGCTGAGGCAAATGCCGCAACCGATCCTAGGGCTAATCCTGACCCAAGTAGCTGGCGACGATTCATTGTTGACCTGTCATGATTTTCGTTTTCTAGATTCACTGGACCCCCTTGGTTTCCATGATCAAATATTCGACAAGCCATAATCCCTCATAGAGTGGCTCAAGGCGCGCCGAAAGTGCTCTATTCACGATTGTAACAGAGTATTTCTCGCGCTGCTAGTGCAAATTAGCCTTGAATCCTCCAAATGCCTTGGTGGGTCAATTACATAGTAAGTAAGGTATACCCTATGCCTCGCCTAATAGAATTTTCTGGACTGCGCTACAACCCTTCGCAAGTTTCACTCAATGAAGTGATAGCACCACCATATGACGTTGTAAACGAGCAAGCCAGAGCACAACTTATTGCAAAAAGCCCATATAACTCCATAAGAGTAGAGCTGCCTGAGCCAGAGACCCAGATTTCAGATGACCGTTACGAAGTCGCTAAGCAGCTCTTAGCTTCCTGGCTCGATCAAGGCATATTGAAACGTGATCTAAATCGCTGTTTATATGGGTACTCCATGACCTTTATGGATGAATCTGGCAACGAACGTTCTACAACCGGAGTTTTTGGAGGGCTTGAATTGGCGGGGGCCGATGAAGGTCAGATTATGCCCCACGAAGAAACCATGCCAAAGCCCAAGGGGGATCGACTCTTCTTGCTTTCTTCAACTAGGGCAAATCTCTCTCCAATTTGGGGGCTTTCGCTTGGAAGTGGCTTGAGCCAAGCCTGCGAGTATCAGCCTGGCATAGATGGCGACAAAGTATCTGCACGCGATGAGGATGGAACAACTCATGCAATATGGCCAATTAGTGATCCATCAAGAATTGAATCGATAAAAGAGATAATTGCTTCTAAGCCAGTTGTAATTGCCGATGGGCACCACCGTTTTGAGACAGCTTTGGCATTCAACAACCAAGATCAAAGCGATGGTCAAGTCAGCGGCGGTAGTGGTGCGGTTTTTGCATTTGTTGTGGAACTGGTGCCAGATCAGTTATTAGTTCGACCTATACATAGGATCGTCTCCGGTTTGGATCCAGATATTGATGCACTGGAATACTTCGGAGGTAGTTTTGCAATCGAGCCTTGCGATCTCGAGCCAGCCAAGTTGACTCCCCAGTACCTAGAAAAGCATAAAGCCATAGCTTTAGTGACAAAGCAAGGTTGCTGGTTGATGAGGGACCCAATGATGGCAAGCAGCGGACGATTCGACGGAGATGTGCTTATGGAACTGGACTCGGTGCGGCTTAGAAGCGCCCTGGAGAAGTTTGGAGACTTTGAGATTGCTTATGAAGCCAAATGGGATCTGGCCCTAGACTCACTTGACCGGGACCTTGCTAATTTTGTAGTAATGATCAGGCCAGTAACTGTCGACCAAATAGGACGAGCAGCACAAGCAGGGCTAAGAATGCCTCCCAAGACGACATATTTTCATCCGAAACCACGCACAGGAATGGTGTTTCGACCAATTGACGACCAATAGTTACTAAGCCCACTTGCCCCAAACGGGGTAATGGGGTATAATATAGAGTATGGCAGATCAGATCGTTGAAACCGATGCTCGCGGTCGAGCAAGCCTGGGACGGCCTGGGCGTAGATATCTTCTGCATGAAGAGAGCGACGGGACCCTAGTGCTTGAGCCTGCGGTGGTAGTTACTGAACTTGAGCGTCGTTTCTTGGCAAACGCAGCTGTACAGGCCCAAATCGAGTACGCCAAGGCGCACCCCGACGAGAGGATTAAACGCAGGCGCCGTGGCGAGCGCTGAGCTGTGCGCCACCTTCAACTAGACCCGATACCGTTCGAGAAGCTTGAAGCCTTGCACAATAGTTTCTCTGGCGCTGCAGATCTCATCGAAGAAGCACTTGACTGGATCGAATCCGATCCCCCTGATGTCCGGGCAAAGCGCCGCCGATTCACCAATGGGATGTGCGCGATTGTTCGATCGTTCGCGGGTTCCGACTGGCTCGTTCTCTGGGAAGAGGATAGCGATGGTGCGCCAGTCGTCCGTTTTATCGGTGAGACAGCATCGCTGTAGTATTGCTAATTTATCGGTGAGACAGCATCGCTTTAGTTTTGCTAAATATAATCTGGGCGTATAAGGCCGATTGCGCTGGCAACCTGGTCAATCGTGGCTCCTGCGATACTTGTGGCGTGCTCAGCGCCACTGGCCAGGCAATCAAGGACAGATTTCCTATCTTTGACTAGCTCATTATATCGTTCTTGGATAGGTGCGATCATCTCAATAACTGCTTGGGCCGTGTCGGACTTCAAGGGACCGTATGATGTATAGTTTTGCTGTATCTGTTCGATCGACTGGCCGGAAGCAGAGCTAAACAGCTCCAGGAGGTTGGATATACCTGGTTTGTGTTCAGGATCATAGTTGACTAATGAGTCATTGTCGGTTACAGCCCTCTTGATTTTCTTATCTATCGTCGCAGGATCGTCACTCAGCAGGATGATTCCTTGTGGCGAAGATGAGCTTTTTGACATTTTCTTTGTAGGATCTTGAAGATCCATAACCCGTGCGCCAAGAGGCGGAACTTGGGCTTGTGGCACGGTAAAGGTTGCACCATACTTTGAGTTGAAACGCATAGCGATATTACGCGCAAGCTCTAAGTGCTGGCGCTGATCGTCACCAACAGGCACTAGATCTGCGTTGTAAATCAAAATATCAGCAGCCATGAGGACGGGATAGGTAAACAGTCCTACCTTGACTGAATCATTTCCTTTACCTTTGTCTTTGAACTGGGTCATACGACTAAGTTCGCCCATTGAAGCGTTGCACTCTAGGATCCAGGCGAGATAAGTGTGCTGCGGCACCTGGCTTTGTACAAAAATAGAGCAGCGTTGTGGGTCAAGTCCGCAAGCAATCAGATAGGTAGCCATATCGAGCGTACGCTCAGCCAATTCCTTCGGATCGTAATCGACCGTTAGGGCGTGAAGGTCAACAATGCAATAAAGAGCTTCACAGTTGCTTTGCTCTTGCACCCAGCCGCGAAAAGCCCCCAGGTAGTTGCCGAGATGCACGTCGCCGGTGGGCTGGACCCCTGATAAAACCCTTTTCATTGTCCTACATGATAGCGACCCGAGCCAGGCGACTCGAATCTGATCGGCCTGGGTTACTTGGCCAGTAGGACAATCCCGTGTGGCTGTGGTCCCACTTCGACAGAATCGACGACTTTACGACTCTCTAAGTCCACCTTTACCAGTTCTCCAGATCCAGCATCAACCACATAGGCAGTTGACCCATTCGCAGTGATTGCAATCTTCCAGGGTTCATCGCCAACTGGAATTGGAGTGCCCACCTTGCCATTTGAGAGATCCAAAGGGACAATAGCGTCATGCGAAATATCGGGGGGGTCTAGGGCAACCCAAGCTGTCTTTCCATTTGGATCAATCGTTATTCCTGATGGCATGGGTCCGATCGGTATTGGCTTGCCAGCTTTCAAAGTTGTGACATCAATAGCTACGACATATCCGGTAGTGGCGTTGTTTCCTTCTACGGTTACGAGGACTTGTTTTCCATTGGGGGTCACAGCCTCATCACATGGCTCGGTGCCAACCTTTATCGGTCTACCTACTTTGAAGTTTTCAAGGTTTACCGGAATCACGCTGTTACCCGGCTTTCCCATGTAGGCACCAAAGTTAGCTAGAAATGCTATCGACCCATTTTGCGAAGTAACCAATGCGTGAGCATGAGCGCCCGTCGAAATGGACCGCTCTACAGTTCCAGTCTTAATATCTATTTCATCGAGTTTTTCAGACGCATCTGTTGCGACTTAATCAATCTATCCG
>JAKAVM010000124.1 GCA_021827485.1 Actinomycetes bacterium | reverse complement strand
ATTTCAACTCTTGAATCCTCCTTACTGCGATCGCCAACTGAATCGGAAATTGCCGATCAAATGGGTATATCCGAGAGAGAGCTTCATGATTTGCTAAGTCAAGTTTCCTTTATCGGCCTTGTGGCGCTAGATGAAGTGCTACCCGGTAACGCAGATCGGGGTGCCGTTACAACCTTCGGTGATACACTGGCCGATAAGGCGGGTGGCCCGATGGCTGCCTACGAGATACAAGAGATGCGCCAGTTGCTTTTGGAAGCTGTAAATCGTCTCTCTGAAAGAGAAAAGAAGGTACTGACGCTCTACTACTACGAAGGTCTTACCTTGGCAGAGATCGGACAGGTTCTAGGGGTCACAGAAAGTCGGGTATGTCAGATCCACACCAAGGCCGTCTTGCAGTTACGCTCAAAGCTATCCAAAGAGGATAAAATCTAACACGAAGCTTTATAATCTTGCTTACGGCATGGCGGACTCGCATCGGTCGATGGGTGTTGGGCCGCTAAGAGGCGCTTACAGAAAAAGTCGAATTACCGCTGGTAGGAGTCCGTAAGTTTTCCTCAATAGGCGAAATACTATTGGGATGATGTAGAGTTCTCACTGTCTGGATAAAGTTTTCAGGCAAAAATATTACCCGTATGTCGAGCCCACGGTCATCATGAATGGTTGATAGATGCGAATGTACGGGTGTAAGAAACCGATGGGAAGGATATTAATTTGCCAGTAGTAACAATGAGGCAGCTCCTGGAATCAGGAGTGCATTTTGGACATCAGACGCGCCGTTGGAACCCTAAAATGCGACGGTTCATATTTGGTGAGAGGAACGGGATCTATATTATAGATCTGGAGCAGACCCTTACCCTGTTGGACCAAGCTTACAGGTTTGTTAGGGATACGAGTGCTAAAGGTGGCACAGTGCTTTTTGTAGGGACTAAGAAACAGGCCCAAGATGCCATCAAAGCTTATGCGACAGACAGCTTTATGCCCTATGTAAATCAGAGATGGTTAGGAGGGATGCTGACTAACTTTTCCACTATGTCAAGTAGAGTCGCAAAGTTAGTGGAGCTGGAGAGATTGCGTGATTCAGGCCAATTTGATGCAATGCCTAAGAAGGAAGCCCTACTCCACATGCGTGAATTGGATAAGTTGAGCAGAAACCTTGGTGGCCTCAAATCAATGGCCAAGTTGCCAGACATCGTTTTTGTAATAGATACAAAGAAAGAGCATATAGCAGTCACCGAAGCCAATAAATTGGGTATACCTGTTGTAGCAATCGTCGATACCAACTGCGATCCTGATTTGATTGATTACAAGATTCCCGGAAATGATGACGCAATCCGGGCAAGTGCTCTTATATGTAGAGTGATGGCCGATGCAATCGCCGAAGGCAAGTTTATGTCCTCTACTATCTCTGCAGGCCTAGCTGAAGAACCACCATTGTCCGAAGGATCAGATCTTCCAGTTGAGCCAGCGCTTGAGACGCAATCTTCAAGCTGGTAGCGAGCTATCAGTATATAAGACCAGTTAGTCTATTTAGGTTAGGAGAAATAAGATGGGAAGTTTTAGCGCCAAAGATGTTCAAGTCTTGCGCCAGAGCACAGGGGCAGGAATCATGGACGCTAAGCGCGCTCTTGAAGCTTGTCAGGGAGATCAAGGCGAAGCTGCAAAATGGTTACGTGAGCGCGGTCTATCAAGCGCAGCTAAACGTAGCGAGAGGGAAAATAGTCAAGGCGCTCTTGCAATAAGTAAGGTCGATGGGGTTGCGGCGATCGTGGAACTGAAAAGTGAGACTGATTTTGTCGCCAAATCCGATGCATTCGTCAACATGGTTGGAGAGCTAGCTGAAGCTGCGGCGATCGTGGAACTGAAAAGTGAGACTGATTTTGTCGCCAAATCCGATGCATTCGTCAACATGGTTGGAGAGCTAGCTGAAGCAGTGGCGCGAAACGGAGAAAGCGCAATTGACACCATGAAAGATCTTGTCGATGATCTCAAAGTGTCCATGAAGGAAAATATCGAGGTTGGTTCGGTTATTCGTTTTGAGAGCGCTCCCGGGAATACAATCGGCGAGTATCTTCACGTTCAAAATGAAAGAGGCGTCAACGCTGTTTTAGTCGAGCTTGAAGGAGATTATTCTGACAAAGCACATGATGTTGCTCTCCATATTGCTTTTGCAAAGCCGGAGTACCTGTCAAGGGAAATGGTTCCTGAAGATATAGTCGCCGAGGAAAAGAAGACTTTAGAAACTCTAAGTCGCAATGAGGGCAAACCGGAGGCATCTATCGATAAAATCGTAACCGGCCGGTTGAATGGTTTTTTCAAAGAACGTTGTCTAGTCGAGCAGGCATATGTGAAGGACGAGAAAGTATCAATTGCAGATTATGTTAGTCCTTCCAAGATAGTGCGTTATGCGCAAGTTACAATAGGCACCTAGTCTTGACCATAGCCGATAACCGTCAGCCCAACGAGAGCGAAGCGCAAGCAGCTCTTGCGGCAGTTGTGCCCCAGGGCTGGAGTCGGGTAGTTCTGAAGATGTCAGGTGAAGCTCTTGGCGGATCAAAAGCGGGTGAAACTATCTCCGGCGATACGGTTGAGCGAATCGCAAACGAGGTTGCGTCTTGTCGATCTCGGTTTGGAACTGAACTTGCCATCGTGGTTGGTGGAGGCAACATTTGGCGGGGAACCACAGGAACCGGGGCTGGCCTGGATCGGGCCACATCTGATTATATGGGCATGCTAGCTACGGTAATAAATTCTTTGGCACTACAAAATGCAATCGAAAGAATAGGTCAGCCCACCAGAGTGCTCACGGCAATTGAGATGGCTGAAATTGCAGAGCCCTATATACGTCGAAGGGCCATTAGGCATCTTGAAAAGGGTAGAGTGGTTATTTTCGCAGCAGGTATGGGTAACCCATATTTTACAACCGATACGTCGGCAGCGCTAAGGGCTGCTGAAATCGAAGCCCAGGTCATCCTAAAAGGTACCCATTCTGGAGTTGATGGGGTCTATAGCGCTGATCCGCTCAAGGACTCCAAGGCCGTCCGTTTTGAAGATATTAGTTTTAGCGAGGTAATTCAGAAGGATTTGAGGGCGATGGACATGACAGCGATAACTTTTTGTATGGACAATCAAATACCGATCCTGGTTTTTGATGTGATGACTCCTGGGAATATTATTAAAGCAATATCTAGGCAAACTATTGGGACGTTGATCAAATGAGTAGTGACGAAGTAATCGAACTCGTTCTCGAAGAAACTCGCGAGAAGATGGTAAAAGCACTACAGCATTCTGAAGAGTCGTTTGCCGAAATAAGAACTGGAAGGGCATCCCCGCAGGTAGTCTCAAAGATCCGAGTAGAGTACTTTGGAAGTGATGTACCTCTGCAGCAACTCGCTGGATTTAGTGTTCCAGAACCTCGATCTCTGTTGGTTATTTCGCCCTACGACAAAGGGTCGATGCAAGCAATTGAGAAGGCTATTGAGCGGTCTGATCTTGGGATGACGCCTTCCAACGATGGGAGTGTTATTAGGCTCAATTTTCCGCCACTTACCGAAGAGCGTCGTAAGGAGTTGGTAAAAGTCGTAAAGCATCGTGCTGAGGAAGGCAGAGTTGCTGTTCGTAACCTGCGTCGTTCGGCGCGTAATCATCTTGAGGCAATGGAGAAGAATGCAGAGATTTCTTCTGATGGACTAGAGCGGGCTGAGAAGGAACTTGAGAAGCTAACTCACGAGTTTGTAGAAGCGGTCGACAAAGCTCTGTCGAATAAGGAACGGGAACTTCTGGAAGTATGACTGGAGAATTCGACTGGGATGAATCAGTTGAGAACGAATCCAATCCCACAGAGCAAATTCGAATCATTGGGGCCCAGGAGGCGGGCAAGTTAGTCGCCAACCAAGAATTGCCTTCAAACGAATTCGCCAAAAGTGAAAATGAAAATTATGAGGTGATGGGTAGTACACCAGAAGATATTTCAGAGTCGCAAGGAGGGCCTGATTCGGTGTCGCAAGCACTTCCTCACTGGACCGAACCACCAACCGGTGAGGTTCCTAAAGTTTTTGCCCAAGGTATGGGGGAATCTACTTCGTTAGAGTACTCGCAAGGCCCTATATGGAAAGGCGATGATGCGAGGCGAGAAGATGAATTCGATCACCGAGCGCTCCTTGGAGATGAGAATAGCGAACTTCACGTCGAAACCCCATTAGATGACAACGAATTATTTTCGTTTGATGAGATCGGCGCAACCGATAATTATCCATACTCTAGCGAGAAGCCCGAAGAGTACCCTAGTCGAGATAGAGTTTCTGAGCACTTTGAGGCCAGTTCAAGCAGTTTCCCTGACGCTGCCAAAGAGGAACGGGAAGACTCAAACGATGAGGATCTAGCGGTGACTTCATCAGAAGTTGGGACCAAGAATGATACGACTCCTGTTGCAACCAATAGCGAACCAGATGATAGAGAAGAGGAACTTCATCGAATTCTGGATGGGAACAAGACTGTTCGTATCGGCTCTGGAATAGTATCTGGTTTCGATAGACTTGCTCAAGGCGCACGAACTGGCGGTAAACGCAGTGCTGAGACTGGAAGAAACTTGGGTGTAGCGGTAACTACAGGGTTGTTGATTGGCGCAATAATAGTGATTCTGTTTCTTTTTGGGTCTGGCGCGGCGCTGGTAGTTGTTTTAGTGGCGATAACCTTGGCGGTAGCGGAGTACTTCGCGGTAATGCGCAAAGCTGGTTATCGACCCGCGACGTTACTTGGTTTGGTTGGAACTATTACACTAATGCTGGCTGCCTACAATAAAGGTGAGCCTGGTGTAATTGTTGTCCTAGCAATCGTTACAGTTTTCACCCTTTTGTGGTACCTGTGGGGAGTTACTGATTCCCGCCCAGCTTCAGGAGTCGCAGTAACGTTGCTTGGTTTTATGTGGATCAGCTTCTTGGGCTCATTTGCTGCGCTTTTATTGGATCCCCAGGTGCACCCGGACAGGCATGGCGTTGCGCTGCTTTTTGGGGCAATTGTTGCCACTGTTGGCTATGACGTTGGTGGCTATCTTATTGGTGGACGCTTTGGTCGACATAAGATGTCACCTCAGGTCAGCCCTAACAAAACTTGGGAGGGACTGGCGGGGGGAGTCGTTTCTTCTATCGTGGTTTCGGTAGTCTTTTTGGCGCATCTTCATCCGTGGTCGGAAAATCGTGCACTGTTATTAGGTCTTGTGGTGGCAGTTGCAGCTCCTTTTGGCGACCTGTGTCAGTCGATGATTAAGCGTGATATTGGAATCAAAGATATGAGCGCTGCGATTCCAGGCCATGGAGGTGTTCTGGATCGAATTGATGCCATGCTTTTTGTGATGCCAGCAGTATATTTCTTGGCAAGGGTGCTCAATATATCGTGACTAAATCAGTGTCTTTCTTGATAAGGGTATTCAATATATCGTGACTAAATCAGTCAGCCTGGTGGGGTCGACTGGCTCAATTGGCACCCAAGCGGTCCAAGTTTTGAGACGAGCAATTGAGCTTGACTCAGATAGTTTTGAAATTGAATCGATAGGCGCAAAAAGCTCTGTCGATATATTAGTGAATCAGGCTGGTTGTCTTAGACCCAAGAGAGTAGCAATTGTTGACAAGGATAGATCGCGAGAACTTTCCGAGCGTTTGCCTCCTGGAATCGAACTCCTGGTTGGTGATGAGGCTCTTGTCGAGATATCTAAAAGCGCTGATATTGTTCTCAATTCGGTTGTTGGTTTTGCTGGACTACCGGTTACGATGGAGGCGCTATCGAATGGCAAGACATTAGCCCTCGCCAACAAAGAGTCTCTTGTCGCTGGCGCACCCGTGGTTCAGAAAGTGAGGCAAACCCCTGGCGCGCAGCTCCTTCCGGTTGATTCGGAACACTGTGCTATTCACCAATGTTTGAGGTCGGGGCGATCACAAGATGAGGTGTCTCGATTGATACTGACAGCATCAGGAGGACCGTTCAGGACCAAGAGTGATACTGAACTCGACACTGTTACTATTGAAGATGCGCTTTCACATCCGACTTGGGCTATGGGGCCAAAAATTACAATAGATTCTTCCACGCTTATGAATAAGGGTTTGGAAGTTATAGAAGCCCATGAACTTTTTGGCGTGGATTACAACTCGATCGAGGTTGTGATCCATCCTCAATCAATCGTTCATTCTATGGTTGAATTCAATGACGGCTCACTTATAGCCCAACTCTCTAATCCAGACATGAAGCTACCAATTGGATATTGCTTGAGTTTTCCTGACCGATTTGGGGGGGCGTACGGAGCTATTGATATTGCTCAACTTTGCCACCTTAGCTTCGATTTACCCAAGACCGAGACATTTCGATGCTTAACCCTGGCTTATCAGGCCGGGAGACTCGGAGGGTCAGCACCGGCCTGGTTGAATGCTTCAAATGAGATAGCGGTCCAAGCGTTCCTCGACGGAAAAGTAAGCTGGAAGACCATTCCAGTAATAGTAGAAGAGTCCCTTCAATCGTTTACTGAAGTAAAAATCGGAGTAATCGACGATATAATTGAGCAAGATGCCAGTGCAAGAAGAGTCGCTGAAGACCTGATTTCTAAGTTGAGTTAGTAAATTGAATGAGATATCACCTTCTCCCGCTAAACCGCTGGAGAAATGGCTAAGAAACTTCGGGTTTAGTATCGGGCTGTTGCTAGCTGTATTTGCTGGGGTTATAACAGGTCATGGCTATGTCGTATTGATTGTAGTCCTTCTGGCTCTCATGATCATGCTTCATGAGTTCGGCCATTTAGTTGCAGCGAAGCTTTCAGGCATGACTGTTACCGAGTATTTTGTTGGTTTTGGGCCAAAAATATGGTCAACCAAAATTCATGAAACAGAATATGGAGTAAAGGCATTCTTGGCCGGGGGCTACGTGAAGATTCCAGGTATGACCAATATTGAGCAGGTCCCGGAGTCATTAGAACCACTGACGTATCGTAATGCGAGTACAAGTAAGAAGCTGATTGTTGTATCGGCCGGGTCGATTGTCCATTTCGTGATAGCTTTTGTGCTGCTTTGGATCGCGCTAACATTCATTGGAGTTCCGAGTGGAAATTCAGTCAATGTGCAAGCTCTAAGTCCGCTCGCCTCTGGAGCCGATCCAGCCAGAGCCGCTGGTCTCAAACCAAATGACATTATCGAGAGTGTCCAAGGACATAGTATCCATAGCTTTGGTCAGTTGGTTAGTTCGTTACACGGCGAAGCTGGGAAAGTTGTCACTATCACGGTGTTACGAGGCCCCAAACGGCTCAACCTTCATGTAAGGCCAATCGAAGTAGGTGGAGGCGGTAAAATCGGAATTCTCGTTGGCACTCCAAGTGTTACTTCAAGCGCGCTGGGATCGATCCCTAGGAGTTTTCGATGGGTAGGACACTATCTTTCCGTTGCGGCTAATTCTCTTGGGACGACTCTGTCATCGACCTGGAATGTCCTTATCCATCCATCGGTTTCCTCACATTCGGTTATAAACGACCAACGGGCAATGTCAATAGTTGGTGCCGCACGAATTGCGTCAGAGGCCGCCAGAACTGGCCCTGGCCCGGTATTATTGATATTTGTAGAACTTAATTTATTTATTGGAATCTTTAACATGCTGCCTTTGCCCATTTTAGACGGAAGTCATTTTGCCATAGCTCTGTATGAGAAAATCAGGTCACTCATTCGAAATTCTCCTTATCGAGCTGATTTTTCAAAGTTGATTCCACTCTCCTATATCATGATGACAGTATTCGTGATTCTTGGAGTCAGTCTTATCTATCTGGATATAGTCAAGCCGATTAACATTCCATTCCGCTAGCGATACTTGTCGGAAAGATTAGTATAAGCTAGGAAGCAAATGGCACACGATACCCCCGAGTTTGCAAAAAGACGAGTAACTAAGCAGGTAAATGTTGGCGGGGTACTGATTGGAGGCGGTGCGCCGATCTCGGTTCAGTCCATGACGACCACCAAAACGGCAGACGTGGAAGGAACTCTTGCACAAATCTATGCCTTGCACGGTGCGGGAGCCGACATTGTGAGGTGCACTTGCAACGAGCTTGCCGCTGCCGAAGGTCTGGCCCAGATTGTACCTCGTTCACCAGTTCCTATTATTGCAGACGTTCACTTCCATATAGAGATGGCATTAGCGGCATTGGAGGCTGGAGTAGCGTGCCTGCGGTTGAATCCTGGCAATCTCAGAAAACCTCAAGAGATCAAGCTAGTTGCACAAGAAGCACGTGACAGGAAGGTTCCAATCCGAATTGGTGTGAATGCAGGTTCACTACACCCAGACCTATATAAGAAATATGGTAAGGCAACACCTGAGGCATTGGTCGAGTCGGCCAAGATGGAGTTAGCTTATTTTGCCGAAGTTGGTTTTGACGATGTTAAGATTTCCGTAAAAGCTTCGAACGTGCCGCTAATGATCGCGGCCTATCGATTACTTTCTGAAGAAGTTGATTATCCGCTTCATCTTGGCGTTACAGAAGCGGGACCACCTCCTGCCGGGATAATTAAGGCAACTGCAGGGATCGCAAGTCTTCTAACTCAAGGAATTGGAGATACAATTCGGTACTCGCTCACCGCAGATCCGGTGGAAGAAGCGAGATCCGGTCGCCAACTTCTTGAAGCATTAGGTCTCAGAGAGCGTAAGAGTTTGGATCTGATTGCCTGTCCGTCATGTGGGCGCGCTGAAGTCGATGTTATTGGTGTGGCGAGCGCTGCACAGAAAGCTCTTGAAGCGCTGAACTTGCCAATACAGGTTGCCGTGATGGGATGTGTCGTAAACGGGCCCGGGGAAGCGAGAGAAGCCGACATAGGGATTGCTGCGGGCAAGAGTAAGGGGCATCTCTTTATAAAGGGCAAAGTTGTTCGGGTTGTTCCGGAATCAGAGATGGTGTCAGCACTGGTTGCTGAAGCTGAACGATTAGTTGAGGAAGGGGTGGAGGCACGGCTCGCCGCGGCAGATCAAAATGCTGAAATGGAGGCGGAAGCTGACCGTCAAGCACTCCTTGGAGACAAAGGTATTGATGCAAATCACGCCGAGGAGAAAATTGCTGCAATTCGACGAAGGGTTACTTAGCAAGAACCCGGCCCGCCGACCTATAAGCCTCTCAATCTGTACTCCAATAGTTGGAAAGTAGGATTATCCGATAGTATAATTGAGCCCATGACAAGGACTACTTTGAGAGCAAAGGGCCAAATTACCCTTCCTGACCGAAATCGAGCCGCAAGCCGACGACTTTAGTCGTGGGTCAAGGCTCGCTTGACGATGTCGTACCCCAGTTGTATAGTTGATTCTAACTGGTGGCGAGAACCAAGCCACCAACAATTAGCAGTACCGCCCGGAGCTTTGGCTCCGCGCATACCCCAGGGCCTGGGGCATGGCATCGGAGAAACAACCGATGTTGCTCGTCTAAGTCCACCTAAAGTGGCAGCGAGAACTTCTTCAAGTGGAGGCAGCGTAAGTTGTCGCCACCGAGGGAATCCCACGACTTTAGTCGTTGGGAGGAGGTCAA
>JAKAVM010000015.1 GCA_021827485.1 Actinomycetes bacterium | reverse complement strand
GATAAAAGGTATTATCGGTTCTTCTGGGACGTTTAGCAAGCCCTCTGGGCTCATGGATATCTTAGATGGCATACGTTCTAACCTAGTCCCATAAAGCCAAGCTTTGCATATTCAAACTAAGCCGGGACGCTCGGCCAGAATTAAGCCAAGCTTTGCATATTCAAACTAAGCCGGGCGCTCGGCCAGAATTAAGCCAAGCTTTGCATATTCAAACTAAGCCGGGCGCTCGGCCACGATCAACCCAAATGGAGCAAAAAATAGCGGAACCGTCCAACTATGCTTACGGTTACTCAATCCCAAAGTTTTCAGCACAAAAATATACTTCCGGCTCAAACCTACGTCAGCTAGCACCAACCGCCCATCCGGTTTTAGAACACGTACCATTTCACTGAGCGCAATAAATTTATTTTCTGCTCCTTTGATATTGTGCAGAACAAGGTTGGAAGTAACCAAGTCGAAACTCGACGATGCAAATGGAAGACTTACCGCATTCGCGCACGCAACTGCGATCTTATTCCGTATCTGTGAACGCTTATAGTTATCAATCAGGTACGCCGAACCGTTTGGAAATTGGTCCCGGCGTCTCCAGATATCTACTCCGACACTTATGCCAGCGTCGATATGGCTAGCAACTTCTAACAACACTTGGCCTCCCCCACACCCAATGTCTAGAGCAACATCAGTGCCAACAAGGGCTGACTTGTCAATGATTTGGCGAATTACGTATTGTTTTCCAACTGTAGAACTTATGAGAAAACCAAAAAATCCGCCTCCAGATACTACTGCAATTGCTACAAATCCAGTGCTGCCAAGTGCTATCAGCACAAGACTTGCCACAAATACGGCTCCAAAAAACATCCAGTAGATAGTTCCATCCAAACCAAATACCGGGCGTTTAGAACGCTCGATCAACGCTTTACTAGACCTAGGTTTTCAAAAATCTCGACTGTGGCATTTGAGAGATTCATTGTATAAAAGTGCAGTCCCGGTACCTGGCTGTCAAGAAGCTCTTGAGAAAGCTCACATGCAATCTCAACCCCTACCTTCGCAATTGCTTTATCATCATCTCGATATCTCTCTAAGCGATTTACTATCTCGGTAGGGATACTGGCCCCAGAAAGTTCAGCCATCTTTGAAATCGAACCGTAATTAGTTATGGGCATAATTCCCGGTATAATCGGCTTATTCACCCCAAGCGCAGCTAAGTCTTCCAGCATTGCAAAATAGTCGCTAGCACGAAAGAAAAATTGCGTAATACCAAAATCAGCAATCTTTAGTTTCTCGGCCAGGTGCTTGCGGTCACTTGCTAAATCAGGTGATTCAGGATGGCCTTCAGGATGAGCCGCTATGGCTACACAGAAATCACTAATCTTATTAGCAAGCTCAACTAAGTCTATAGCGTGACTTAGCTCGGACTTTGCTCTGTCTTGCCTGGGTTGATCTCTTGGATCATCGCCCCGGAGGGCTAAAATATTCTCTACTCCGCATTCGCTATACTTTGTCAAGATTTCAGTTAGTTCTATCTTGCTGTGCTGTGCGCAAACTAGGTGTGCCATTGCTACTGAAGGGAAGCTCTCGTTAAGCTCTACAACTAGTGAGTGAGTTCGATCCCGAGTTGAACCACCCGCTCCATAAGTTATCGAAACAAATGTAGGCCTAAGCCTTTCAAACTCTTTCAAAGATTGGACAAGACGAAGTTCAGCCTGCTCAGACTTGGGAGCAAACATCTCAATGGAGTATGAGGACCCTTGAGAAAGAAGATCTGAGATCTTTGTCATTACTTATTAGCCGTATACATATCTTGCTGAGAGTTGTAATATTGATTATCAACCCAGCTCAGTCCGTTATACCTCTCGCATGCCAATACTCCATTGACAAGTAGCATCGCCCTAGTCATGGGTCCGACACCACCTAGACGTGGCGTCACCCATTGCGCCACTTGCGCTACCGATTCTGAGACATCTGATAGCAACTTCTTGCCATCGCGAGATACACCTGCTCCCACTACACAAGCCCCTTCCTTGACCATCTCTTTGGTTACTATATCAGCTTTACCAGCTGCAGCTATCAATATATCTGCTTGTTTCGTATATTTTGCTAAGTCTGCAACTCCAGTGTGCACCACAGTTACTGCAGCGTTGCAGTTGGGCCGCTTCATGGCGAGAAGCAAACTCAGTGGCCTTCCAATCGTGAGACCCCGCCCTATAATAACTACGTGCTTGCCCTCAATAGGTACTTGGTTGTCGACAAGAAGTTCCAAAATCCCAGCAGGAGTACACGGGAGCGGTCCATCAGCACCCATAACTAATTTTCCTAAGTTGGTTGGATGCAGCCCGTCTACGTCTTTGTCGGGATGAACCCTAAGGAGTATCCTGGCTTCGTCAAGATGGCTTGGGAGGGGCAGTTGGATCAGATAAGAATGAATGGAACTATTGTTATTGAACTCGTCAACAACAGCTTCTAATTGCGCTTGTGATATAGACCCATTGAGTGCTCGGTGATAAGACTTGATTCCAACTTCCTCACAGTCTGCATGTTTCATCGCGACATATCTCTCGCTAGGACCATCATCGCCCACTAATATTGTCCCAAGCCCAACAACGATTCCTTGGTTTGAAAGTAGGGCGACTCTCTTTGACAGCTCGTTGCGAATTTTTGAAGCCAGCTTTTCTCCATCGAGTAACGTTGCGTTCATATTCTTTATCTTAGAGGCTAAAGATTCACTTTACTGTTATTGCAGAACTAATCAGTGGCGGAAGTGGCGAGTTTCGGCAAATACCAATGTAATCCCGTATTCGTTACAGGCCTCAATCACTTCTTCATCACGAATAGAACCACCTGGTTGAATCACTGCTCGAATACCTGCGTCAGCGAGAACATCAATTGTATCCCTAAAAGGTATAAAGGCGTCACTAGCAGCTACCCCACCTCGGGTATTCTCACCCGCCTTGGCAATTGCAATCCGAGCGCTATCCACTCGATTCTGTTGGCCTGCGCCAATCCCAGCCGCCTTCCCATCGTTTGCAATTACAATTGAATTTGACGAAGTCCGAGCGCAGACCAACCAAGCAATTTGGAGATCTAATAGTTCGGACTGACTTGGCTCGTTTCCAGTAACAAGTTTTCGGTATATTTCGTCCGGCGATACTATATCATTTTCTTGTAGCAAGAAACCGTCACTAAGCTTTCTAAGGTCGAAAATGGGCTTTTCGGGGATGTCAGCCGATAAAATGCGAGTATTCTTACGCTTGGCAACCAAAACCTCAAGTGCTCGCTGATCAAATGATGGAGCAATGATCACGTCAGCTTGCGCTCGGCTGGCAATCAGAGTCGCCATAGACTCAGACACATGAAAGCCAAGCGAAACAATACCCCCAAACGCTGACACTGGGTCGCACTCAAATGCCTCTTCGTAGGCTTGCTCTCCTGTCTTGGCGATTGCAACTCCACACGGATTTGCATGCTTTACTATTACTGCGACCTCATAGGTGCCTGAACTACTCTCGTCCGTATTTCCTGCACCATTTACCATGGCGATAAGTTCGTGGGTCAAATGCCATGCCGAGTCAGTGTCTAAATAGTTGAGATATGACAGATCCAGTCCTGAATGTTTAGCTACGCTATCCCACCATGTTTTGCGACCGGCAATCCGAAACCGAGCACCGCTCTGGTGGGGATTTTCACCGTAGCGCAAGTCACTAGCTCGTTCCAAGGAAATATTAATCATCGAGCTTTGTAAGCTAGCGCCGGACCCAAGCTCCAAAGATTGCCGATGCTGGGAATCTTGCGAACTCGCACTGAACCCATTTTCTGAGGATAGAAGCCATTTATAGATTGCGTTATCGTAGTTAGCACAGTGTTCGAAGGCCTTGCGAGCCAGTTCTTTGCGTGTTTCAAACGCGATCTCACCATTCGCCCTAAGCTCTTTGAGCACCATGTCGTAGTCACTCGGATCTACTACTACCGCTACTCTCGCAAAATTCTTAGCACCTGCCCTTACCATCGTAGGTCCGCCAATATCGATCATTTCGACGGATGGCGTTTCGAGGAACGGATAAAGATTACATATAACCAAATCTATTGTTGAGATATCATTTGCTAATAAATCATTCACGTGATCATCTTTCGAAAGATCGGCCAGAATACCACCATGAATTTTGGGATGAAGAGTTTTCACTCGACCGCCTAAAATTTCCGGCGAACCAGTAATTGATTCCACACTCTGAAATGCAATTTGGTTATCTTGAAGGATTGTTGAAGTTCCCCCCGAGGATATGATTTCAAACCCTAACTCTTCAAGACCACGCGCCAGTTCAACAATTGAAACTTTGTTGTAAACTGATATCAAAGCACGGCGCACTCTGGCTTTATCAGATCCTTGACCTGGAAATCCCTTACCTGAAAATCCCTTATTTGGGGCTAACTTGCTCATTGCTATCTCTCACAAAAAAATAAATTACCTATTTACCTAAGCTTCCAATCCACCTAGGTCGACTCGTCGCCTCAGCGCTAGAGGAGGCATCGGGCTTCCACTGTAACTCTAGCCAGTCCAAATATGCCAAATAGGTCTCTATGGTCGAAGGATAGAGCCTACGCTCCACTTCCTTTATTCTCTCATGTAAAGTTTCTTCAGTATCGTTCGGTAATACTGGCACGACCTCTTGGGCCAGTATTGGCCCTTCGTCGACCTCAAGGGTTGCAAGGTGTATCGTGCATCCTGTAATTTTTGCTTTTGCTTGAAGACAATCCCTTACCGCATGCCAGCCTTTGAAGTCGGGCAATAAAGCTGGGTGGGTATTTAGAACCCGTTCCGGAAATGCTTTATATATTGGCCAATCAAGGATAGTGCCGAATCCTGCCATGGCAACTAAACCAATATTGTAACGGTTTAGCGTATCCACCAGTCGATTAGTATATTCAGTACGGTCAAATCCTGAGCTAAAGTCAGTTCGAGTAACAACTTCTACTGGAATAGATCTGCGCTGAGCAACTTCAATCGAGCGACAATCTCGATCGACAACAACTACCCTAACTGGCAACTGCGCTTCCAATATGGCTTCAAGAATCGTCCCACTGCCTGAAGCCAGGATGGCTAATCCAACCGTCATATACTGAGACTATCAACTTCTGCTCTAACACGCCCTACCAATAGCTCAAATTACCTATCTAGGAAGTATGGATTAATCGCTCTATCACTTGAGAGAGACCGACTTGGGTCATTGGCCCATATGTATGATCGAATATTTTGCCATTTGACTCGACAAAAAAAGTTTCAGGTAAGCCATATACGCCATACTTCTGGGCTACGCCTTGGTTCGAATCAAGTCCTACTGGAAATGTTATGCCTTCTTGCGATATAAATATTCTGGCAGCAGATTCACTGTCTGCTACGTCAACTCCAACAAATCGTACTTTACCTGAGTAGACTCGATACTGTGCCTGCGCAGCCCTGTCGGCGCTGTGACATTCGATACACCAAGCGGCCATAAACACAATCACGGTCGGCATGGATGCACTCCCCCCAATTTGAACTTGGCCTGGACCCCCTGGCGAACTCCCCGGGGTTGGTAAATTCCCGTTAGGCCTACTAGGCCCGCCCCCATCAGCAGTTGTTCCCTGCCCTACAACCAACTGAAGCTTTGCATAGGGAGCATATCCGCTCTTGATTGCAACTGTAGGTGGGCTTTGAATGGATCCACCAGTGATGAACTTTGTGCCGGACTTCTTAGACATCGACAGCAATTGTTTGTGTGGGATCGGCGATACTGTTGCAATGCTGCCGCTTGTGCTCTTTGAAAGAAATGCAACTAATGAAGATACTCCAATCGCTAGTGCCGCAACGATGGCTACAATGACGGCAATATGCGTACGATTGTGCTTATGTACCTCGCCTTGCGAAGTATCGTTCTCGCTAGATTGCGGTAGACTCTCAAAATCACTCATTGAGTTGGCGTCCTTGGCAATCATACATAGTATCTAATAACTACATCCACTCCCATCGCAACAAAAAGCAGCGTCAAATAAGTAATCGAATAGTGAAACGTTTGCATTGCGCGCTTTTCTGTACTTTCATGCATCAATCGTGCTGCGTAAACCACGAAGACGATTCCAAGGACCAAAGCACTCACACTATAGAAATATCCCATATGGCCCACTTTGATAAATAACAATGAGCAAGCAAGCAAAGCCAAGGTATAGATCATGATTTGCCTTGCCGTAACCGATAGAGAACGAACGGCTGGCAACATTGGAACCTTAGCAGCCTTATAGTCCTCTGAGTACTTTACCGCTAGGGCCCAGAAGTGTGGGGGCGTCCACAGAAAAATTATTGCGAACAAGACAAAAGGAGCTAATGTTACTCGCCCGGTCACAGCTGCCCAACCGACCAAGACCGGAACCGCACCAGCTGCACCACCTATCACGATGTTCTGAGTTGAAGTGCGTTTTAGCCAGATTGTATAAATAAAAACATAAAATAAAGTTGCGCCTATTGCCAAAGATGCACTGAGCAAATTCACTAATACCGAAAGCTCAACGAAAGCAGCTACTTCGAGACAAATAGCGAATACCCACGCCTGGGATTGATTGAGTACCCCGGTCACCAAGGGGCGATTGCGCGTTCTATACATTACTGAATCAATATCTCGATCAACGATCATATTGATGGCGTTTGCCCCACCCGCTGCAAGTGCCCCGCCGACGAGAGTTTCAACCATGAGAAGAACGGAAGGAATACCCCTCTTGGCTACAAACATGGTTGGAAGAGTTGTCACGAGTAAGAGTTCAATAATCCGGGGCTTTGTTAGTGCAAGATAACCTAAAATCCGTTCGCGACGACTTGCCCGCGCAACTCCCGGGGCTTTTTGTTGCGTTATATCTTTACGGACGATACGTGACGAGATATACATTGCCGTCTAACAGCCTAAATCCTAAAGATGACAATTCCCAACCCAATAACAACGAAAATCTACAAGCCAGTGTTTAGAAGGTTTTGCTAGCCAATTACGCTTCGATATGCATCTATGTGCTGGCGACAAGCTGCTTCCCAAGTATACTTCCCAGCAATTTCCAGTCCCTTAATAACTCTCGATTTGAGACTTTCATCACCCCTTACCACCATGTCTAAAATCCCGGCCAAGCCTCTCACGTCGCCGGGCTCAACTAGCAATGCCGCTCCTTTCCCTACCTCTTCCATTGCTGTTCCAGAGGTTGTTACAACAGGAGTAGCGCATGCCATCGCCTCAAGCACCGGCAAACCAAAGCCTTCCTCGATTGACGGATATGCGACAACTTGGGCTCCCCTTATTAGACTCGCTATCGCTACATCGGGTATATATCCTTTGCGGATAATCTTGTCCTTGAAACGAGCGTTACTTATCGCACGCTGAAGTTCTTTTTCTGCCCATCCTGGGCTCCCTGCAATAATTAGTTTTAGCTCTGGATGTGCGCTCGACATCCGATCGAAGGCGCGAACTAACGTAGGTACATCTTTCCTTGGTTCAACCGTACCCAAGTATAGAACATATGGCCCGGATATTCCCATTGTTGTCAATTGGGCTACATCATCTACTTGATCGGTTTCATTTGGATTGAATACTTTATGGTTCACGGCCAATGGGATTACGAATGTCTTCCCTTGAACCTGGAATCGTTCTACTAACTTACTTCTTGTCATTTCACTATCAAAAATAAGACCGTCACAAGATTTAGTCGCAACTCTAATTGCTCTTTTGAAAAAAGATACTTTCGACTTTACGTGCCAGGTAGGGTCAGAGAAGAAAGTCATATCGTGGATCGTAGTTATTTTTCTAACCGATGCCGACTCGGGAAACGTATAGTGCGGCCCGTGGTGTAATTGAACACCTAACTTATCAACGATTTTGGGCAGCCTCGCTTGCTCCCAAGCTATTCTCAATGGACGTGAATTTGGAGCAAGATCTCGAATAGTTGCTCGTGGGGCAAGTTCTTGCCATCGATCGACATCGCCCGTTCTGGAGACAAGCGTTAGCGAGATCTCGGTTTGGCGATTCATCGCGTCAAGAAGACCGGCAACGTAACGCCCAACGCCACCAAGTTTCACAGGAATAGCTGAAACATCAAACGACAGCGTGATTGCCTGGCGCGTTGACTCCATACTCAACCTCTAAATTCTTCCCATACGCTCACATGTCTGCGAGCACATTTTTCCCACGTCAGCTCAGAAACACGTGAATTTCCTAGCCCTATATACTTCTCTCTCAATGATACATCAGAGTAAAAATCGACAATAGCTTGCGAAATCTCCTCAATTGAGGTTGGATCCACCTTGAATGATCCTCCACTTGCGCTAGGAACGTCAGACGATATAACTGGGACGCCACACTTCATCGCCTCCACTACCGGAAATCCCCAGCCCTCTTGCAATGGCACGTACAAACATCCAAATGACTGTCTTAGGAGGTTGTCGCGCGCAAAATCGCTTACTTTCCCAGCGAATATAACTGATTCATCGATACTTGGGCTGGCAACTTTGATATTGCCCCAGCCTTTGGGCCCGACAACTAGAAGCTGAAGGCCGTAGCCGATTCGCCTATTAGCTAAGCAAAAAGCCTCGATTATCCGCGATAAGTTCTTGCGTGGCTCCAAAGTCCCGAGCGTAATAAAGTAAGGTTTGGTAATACCATATTCTTTCAGATTTCCTCGATTGGCCTCAGAATCGCCTGGGGCAACTGCGCGTGGGGCAACTGCGCCTGGGGCAACTGCGCCTGGGGCAACATGGTCGGCGCCCCACTCGATAAGACGAATAGGGATGTTGCGTTTATGCCGCTCAAGCTCAAGGTGTAAGTCTTCTTGAGTCTGTGATGACGGGACGATAAAGCCACTAGCTAGTTCGATAGAACGTTTCAATGCCTTATCGTGCCAACGGACACCATGTCGTGTAAAGGCTTCAGGATATTTCTTCCAAGTCAGATCATGTACTACCACGACTAGCGAGCTAGCCGCTAAGCGCGGATAGACAAAAGAAGGCGCATGAACAACGTCAGAACCTACGGCAAATCTACCTGGAAATCGCAACGTACTATGCGTCCAGAGAAGATGAATTGACTTGGAAACCAACCTGTTCTGCGCGATTACTGTCTGATCAAATCGAGAGTTTATATCTTGGTGCGAGTCCATTGGTCCGCTCGACATAAGAGATAAGTCTAAACCAGATATATTTACCTGGCTCAAACCCTTGATGAGTCCAGATAAGTACACACCAATTCCTCCTGGCACTGATTGGAGTAGTTGTTCACAGACTAAGGACACCTTCATGCAATAGACTCAAGACAGGATCTATAAAGGCTTATCAACCCATCGGCACAGCGCTGCCAAGTGTATTTTGCTGCTTGGACATTTCCCTTGGAGACGAGCGACTCAGCTAAATTAGCTTCCCCTAAGACCCGTTCAATTGATAACGCAAGATCGTCTTCATTTTTCGGCTCGCTAAGTAAAGCTGCCTCACCAACAACTTCAGGGACCCCACCAGCCCTAGTTGCAATCACGGGAACTCCTAGAGACATTGCCTCAAGTGGCGGAAATCCAAACCCTTCATATAGGGAGGGATAGACAAAGCAACTAGCATTCCTAATAATCGCCTCTCGATCTTGTCTTGTAACGAATCCAGTCAGAACTATCTTGTCTTGGGTACTTGAATCGAGTCCCCGTAACGTATTATCAAACTCA
>JAKAVM010000110.1 GCA_021827485.1 Actinomycetes bacterium | reverse complement strand
GATTATCCCAGTAGAGCCGTTGACCTCTCGTATCCTACTATTGCCAAAATCAGCAATAAATAGGTCACCGTTTGAATCGACTGCAACTGAAGTTGGGTTCGATAGGAGAGCGCTTGAAGCAGGCCCTCCATCTCCCCCAAAACCGCCCTTCCCGTATACACCACCAACACCGAAGCCATTTCCCGCAATTGTATATATATCGCCTCGCACCATTTGAATACCAAACTGAGCGTGGTTTGTGGCCGCGACTTCACGAACTACGTTATTTTCAGAGTCGGCAAGGTAAAGATTACCGGAGCTGTCTAAGGTCTCTCCGCCTGGAATACCAAGTTGGGCATTAACGGCTGGCCCACCATCGCCAGAGTAGGAAAAAGTAAGGTTTCCTCCTACTATAGTGATAATTCCGGTAAGGCCGATCTCCCTAATGGAGGCCGAATCGCTGACGAAAATATCGCCGTTTTGATCAAGCGCCAAACCGGTTGGATACGAAAGGGCGGCATCAATTGCAGGACCGCCGCTGCCAAAATAACCCCCTTGACCAGTTCCGGCTATCGTGGATATGACTCCTGACACGCCACTTACTTGTCGCAGCCTGTTGTCATAGTAGTCAGAGATGAGAAGATCACCAGTACTATCTAGAATAGCATCTACCGGATCTTCTAATATTGCTTCGCGTCCGTTACAGCCATCTCCAACTGGATCATAGCTTACGCAACTGGTTGGAGCTGAAGTTCCTGCTACCGTGTAAATATCGTTTTCACTCATTTGAATACCAAACTGAGTATGGTTTGTGGCAGATACTTCGCGGACCGGAGCTGACATTGTTCCAAAATCCTGGGTTATGTAAACATTTCCATTGCTATCTACACTGACTCCTTGTGGCGTCCCGATCTCAGCCGCAATAGAAGGTCCTCCGTCTCCAAGAACTCCATAGGCTCCTCCCTGGCCTGTACCAGCAATGGTATAGATATTCCCCGCAACCATTTGAATACCAAACTGAGTATGGTTTGTGGCCGCGACTTCCTCAATCATTCCAGCAAAAGTATCGGCAATATAAAGATTGCCACTTGCGTCAAGAGCTATACCCTCAGGTAATGAAAGTTCTGTCTGGGTACTAACAACACCCTGGCTTGGAAAGCCAGCAACGCCGTTACCAGCTACAGTATAAATATCTCCAGCAACCATATTTATCCCAAATTGCACACCTGAAACTACTGGAATCTCTCTCACTCTTTGGTTCTCTTGGTCTGCAACAAAAAGATTGCCTGAGGCATCAACAGCAATCCCTGCTGGTTGATTGAGTGCGGCTTGGCTCGCAGGTCCTCCATCTCCCGAATAACCGCCAAACCCAGTACCCGCGATGGGAGTCTCCTCTCCGGTGGCCAAATTTATCTTGCGTATGACATTGCCTACAATGTCAGATACATATAGGGCACCGTTATATTGAGCAATGTAATAGGGACTCTGCGCCACTGAAAGTGCTGGCCCTAAACCGACCCCACCAGCATAAGTCGATATCGAATTGGCAATTGCTGAAGTCGGACTCGTGGAACTACCGGAATTAGTAGAGCTTAGAGCAATTCTGACGTGGCCGTGATACCCAAGTGCACTGGCATCGGGCGTTTGGGTGGAAACTACCAATGCAAGAGCCACTACTCCTAATAATTTCACGCCAGCTATCCTAACTAATAATCAATGCCTTTCCATTAATCAATACCTTCGCCTGGGGGATGCAGCTAGGAGTATTGCAACATCCCTAAAAAGCTGAATGAGTATTGCGACAACTCTAACACGAAGATTCACATCTTCCCTGGTCACGGCGTGCCCGCCCCAGTCGGCGGGCGCTGGGTTGCTGGACCACCTATTCCGATGAGTCTGAATCACGCTGTTCCCGAAGTGCATCTGCAGCCCCGGCAAGAGTAATTTTTGAGTTTAGTACATCTTCAATCGACCCTTGAATAGGTTCAAGGACAACGCCAGCATTTCGTAGTCGATCTACTCCGGTTTCCTCTGGCGGTGGAGATAGAATTGCAACTACTCTGCCCCTATCAGTAATTTCCACCGCCATTCCAGTCGCCCGTACTTTTCGGATAACTTCAGACGCATTGCGCTGCAACGCACTTATCAAGACAGCCATATGCGTATTATAGTATATTTATCAATAGAAAAATACGCTATAACGGATGCAAAGAGATCGAGCAACTACTATTCCGTTTATTCCGCGGAAGAATAATTGACCATGCCGTCAAGTTTCTGGGTTGTCACCACTTTCCCCCTAAAGGCCGATATCCTCTTCCCTAAATTTTTCAATTCTTTGAAATAATCGAGGTCTGGAAGTGAAATATTTGTAAGTTCGTTTACGATCTCACCAAATGGCTTCCCGATTTGGTCCAAAGGTGTGGAGTATTCAACTTTCGAACCAGACCTAACCTTGGGCACCCTTGGTGGAACCGGTTGGATTTGGCCCACCGACTGTCGCGTTTTGAGACGCGTTCGGTCCATGCCAAATTGAGTAAATTGGTAACGCTAAAATCCGTTCAGCAAGCTGAAAAGATCGAGGACCAGTGTGAAGCACCGCTCCAGTGATAAACCGATCCCCTAGTTGGCTTTTCAGCCAAATCAAGTGTCGAGCATCATTGATAGAGGGAGCTGCGGTTGCCATAACCTCAAGCGCAATCACTCCTCGACCCGCAATTTCAAAGAGAAGATCAACTTCATGACGCCCTGACTCATGTCGAACATGAAATACCCCCAGCACTGAAGCTGACCCTGCAATTTCCGGACGAATCTGCGAGAGTACGAAATTATCGAGAACCTTTCCTAAAAGATCTCCATCCGCCATGACACCTTCAAGGTTTTGTCCTAAGGCAACCACACCTAGCGCCGAATCCACAATATACCTCTTGGGAGCTTGCCGAAGACGACTAAGATGGTTGGCCGACCATCCCGGAACTAGCTGTATCGCTCTAATATCTTCTAGCATGCGCTCGTAAGCAAGGTAGGTATCTCTCGCCACTCCAACTGAGCGATAAATTGCTATTTCTGTTGTTGAGGTGGCCATCGTGGAAGCGATTGCTTGGAACGTGCGCATGGCCAAACCGGGATCTCTCCTCGATCCATGGGGGATGGCATCTTTAGACACGATGTTACGAAGATAGTCCGATAGCCAACGTCTTTTTTGGATGTCACTAAGTCGCCAAGCCTCTGGGAACCCGCTATTTAATGCAAGTCTCACATATTCCCGAAGAGTAGGAGGATTGCTCAACACGGGAAACATCTCTGTGAATCCTGATTCAAGTCGTGAAACAAAATCTGTCTGTGGATTCTCACGTTGCTCGCCTATTGTCAACCCGAACATCTCTGCTTGACTGATTCGTCCAGTTCCTGGCCATGTTGCTTGGTCTAGGGCAGCAGTTACACTTCCGGCAAGAAGGAACCTTCCTGGCCGATAATCAACGTCAATGGAACGCTTAAGCGCACCCAATATCTCAGGCACTTCCTGCCATTCATCGAATAGGACAGGTTCTTCAAGCTCCAGGAGCGCTGCATCAGGATCTGCTCGGAATTCTGCTGCCTGAACGCGAGAATCCAACTGGATGACCGTCTTGACATGACGCTTGGCAGTCGTACTCTTCCCTGTTGCTCTTGGCCCAACAATTATCACCCCAGGGAAGACATCCATGAGTTCGGATAGCAGATAATCAATACGCCTTACTATATAGTCACGATCAATCATAAGATAAGTCTAGTGTTTTTGCGCATACCGGTCTAGTGTTTTTGCGCACCTTAGTCTAGCGTTTTTGCGCACCCAAATCTAGCGTGATTGCGCTTGCAGGCCCCTCGGTGCTTGTACTCAGTAAGTTCAGCTCGCCTTGCGATAGGCGCGAACGGCTAGGGGCACAAAAAAGGCTGCTATGCCGACAAGCCATACCGCACTTTGCCAGGCGTGGAGAGTAAGTGGCCCGCCTAACGCCAGTGATCGCATCTCGTCGATAACAGTAGTTACAGGTTGATTATTGGCAAATGCCTGGAGCCATCCCGGCATCGAGGAAACAGGGACGAACGCGGCGCTTACGAATGTCAAAGGAAACAACCAGACAAGTCCGAAGGATCCGACCGACTCCTCGTCTTTGAGGGCCAGCCCGACGTACGCGCTGATAGCACTGATGGTCACACCAAGTGCCACACCCAAAATGACCATCAACAACGCTGGTACGACACCATTTTGAAACCGAAATCCGACTGCGTAGCCCACACCGAGAATCACCAGCACGGTTATTGCCAACCTCGCAGTATCGGCGATTAACCTCCCAAGTAGCACCGCAGACCGTGCGATCGGCATTGCCCGAAAACGATCGATCACGCCTTTTTGCAGTTGCCTTGCAAGAGCAATGGCGGTGCCGAATGTTGCAAAAGCCGCAGACTGAGCAATGATCCCGGGCATGAGGAAATTCACATAGCCACCCGGAATTTTCACCGGAATCGCTCCACCGAAAACGTAGCGGAAGAGAAGTACGAACATGACCGGCTGAATAAAGGTAAAAAAGATAAAAGCTGGATTGCGGAACCAGATCAATAGCTCACGGCGCGTCAAGGTAGCCATATCTAGAATCCCAAGCCGGATTCGAAGCCCTGTAGGCGAAGGAGCAACTTCGATTGGTTGAAGGGTCGAGTAGTTGGTGGCCATCATGATACCTGCGTTTTCTGGTGGCGCTTGGACCGACGTTGACGTTGTTTTGAGTCTGCGTCGATCTCTTCAGCCGCACGCCCAGTGAGAGAGAGAAATACATCGTCCAACGATGGACGCCGGATACCGAGGCCATCAGTATGGATACCGAGGGCATCCAGGCGGCGAACCGTCTCGACTAAAGCTTGCGAACCATTGTCCCCGACTTTGAGAGTGACCGTGGCGGACTCATCGTCAATCCCAGTGTCGGCATCGGAGAGCGATGAGATCGCCTCTGCTGCCTCGCCCAGCCGTGATTTGTCGACCACGGCGAACTCGAGGATGTCTCCGCCGATGCGGTTCTTGAGCTCGGCCGCTGTACCGGCTGCAATCACCCGACCGTGATCAATCACCACAATTTCGTCGGCGAGTTCGTCAGCCTCTTCGAGATATTGAGTGGTGAGCAAGAGCGTCGTGCCGGCTGCAACTAGCTCTCGCATTACCTCCCACATTCCTTTTCTGCTCCTTGGGTCCAACCCGGTCGTAGGTTCGTCCAGGAACAAAACCTGTGGTCGAGCAATGAGACTAAGAGCTAAGTCGAGTCGGCGCTGCATACCACCCGAATATCCCTTGGTGGGTCGATCGGCAGCTTCGAGAAGGTCGAAGCGCTCCAAAAGCTCGTTCGATCTTTTTGTTCGAGTTTGTGCATCCAGGTGGTATAGGCGACCCATAATGTCGAGGTTTTCTCTTCCGGTCAGCTCCTCTTGGATAGCAGCAGATTGCCCGGCAAGTCCAATTATTTCGCGAACAGCCGAGGGCGAGCGCTGGACATCACGACCTTCGATGAGAGCCCTACCGCGATCCGGTTGGATCAGAGTCGTCAGGATCTTTACAGCGGTTGTCTTGCCAGCACCGTTTGGTCCCAAGAGTCCGAGGACCTTACCTCTCTCGACCACCAGATCGATTCCACAAAGGGCCTTTACATCGCCAAACGACTTGTAAAGATCCTCAACATATACGGCGGGACCGCTCCAAGTGTTATCTTGTCCGCTCATTGGATTTTGCCGTGGTACATGCAAGTAATTATGTAGCACCTGATTTTTTGCATCGATCCTCACCGTTCTCAAGAAATTTTGTCAATACTATCTTGACATTTCAACTTTGTCAAGTTATGCTTGACATGTGAGCAGTAAGGATATAGCGCGTAAAGTTCCACCTTTGATGATTGCTACTTGGGAGACGGCAACGACGGATCCCGATCCCCTCACTGCGCTGGGCGCTACTAGGGCGCTGCACGGACTACTTTCGACTTGGGAAGCCAAGCTTGCCTCTGAAGCCGTGAACCAAGGCGCAACCTGGGAGGCGATCGGCACTTCGGTTGGTGTAAGTCGTCAGGCGGCTTGGGAAAGATTCCATGAAGATGTCGCTGGCTTGAAGCGCCATATCAAAGACCAAGCTCGTGCGATGAAAGACATACATCGACAGGAGATGCTCGGTTTGCGTGACGACATCAAGAAAATGGCCAAGGAATATCGCCGCCCCCGTTGAATAGATGGAGGGGATCCGATGAGCTGTGCTTGAAAGCGACAAAGCAATAAGTTCTAACTATGGTACTCCTGTTTTCGACCGGATACCGCGCCTGGTTTCACCCGGAATTTACAGACGTGTCCCATGAATATTGACGTGCTCTTCGCTGGTATCCCCGTCACGAACTTCGAAGTAAGCCGCTCTTGGTATGAAGTTCTCCTTGGACGACCCGCAGATATCCCGGTCCACGAGACTGAGGACATGTGGCGGATAGGCGAGGGCGCATGGATGTACGTCGTCGCCGATCCAGAGCGGGCGGGTCACTCGTTGGTAGCAATAGCAGTGAGTGATCTTGACCGGACTATCTCTGAGATAAAAGGGCGAGGGATCGTGGTCGAGAAGATCGAGAACGTCAGTGAAGGAGCACGCAAGGCAACTGTCCTCGATCCAGACGGCAACTCGGTAGCGATTATCGAAGTTATCCAGCAGGATCAATAGGGATCAACCTTGCCACTATCGATCTTGCCGGGATACTAACAATTGGGCTAGAAATCCTCCAAGTTGTATCTCTCATGACGACACTTGGTGCATTAGCAATGTCCACCGGGACTTTTAAATGCATTTAGTATTGGGGCACGATAACTATACTGGTAGCACGAATATTTGAAAACAATTTACAGGCAAGCGTCGAGTGGCCGAGTTGGAGCGGGAAAACCTTGGGTGGTAAACTAAGTGCAATAATGGCTTGCGAAGATCGAAGAGGCATCTAAATGGATACATCTCCATGAACCGACCAGTGACAATCTCGAGCGGGTTGAAGGTCCGCTTGTGCTCTCTCGTTACCGCACTCGTGACCGTCACCGCGATAGCATCGTGTGGAACACCTAAACGTTCCTCCGCACTTTCCAAGCGTCGCGCAACATCTTCGTCGTCAACTGTTTTGACCTCAACAACCATATCGACCTCGACTACGTCAAGCACCACTACACCCGGCGAGCAACCCGGAACAACCGGCTTCCTCCTCTTCGCCAAGGAGCTGAATGCGCACGTCGTTTCAGGCGACTTCCAGTTCATATACAACAGGATTCTGCCAACACACTTCGTCTGCACCGCTGAATTCGTCAATGGACCTGACCTCAAGCATCTTGTTCCGTGTAGCTATATCGGACAGCAGCTCGACCTCGTTAGTTACGCCGATCTGGAAGGGAGATGGACCGAGCCTTCCGGAATCCCCGCGGTCATCAGCAATTGGATTGGGAGCCCTGATCCCAATCTTTCAGACTCGTACGGATCAGGAGCGCTTCGTGTCTACGGCATCATTCCCGAACAGCCACCACCTCCATCCACCCCCACACCCGGTTCCAACCCCTATGCCTCGCTCGAGCCACAACCTGGTCCCGCTGCACTTATCACCTGGATCGAGAGTTGCAGCCAAGTGTGCGGACCCAACGGACACATGTATTCCCGCTGGCAAATCCACACCGACTGGATTTACGTTACAGGCGAGTGGCGAGTTGATTTCTTCGGTCTCGCTAACGAATGGGCGGGTGCGCCATTGGACCTTTCGCAGGCGACACCCCTGTAGAGGATTGCACCAGCTGAGCGTTTCTGGCCATCGGAAAACCGACGAGGCAAGCCGGTACATTGGATGCCATTTGGGTCACTCCGATTCGCCTCAGCGCCGAAGTCATTTACGGATACCGGATTCATTTCATTTTCGCCGACGGCGCTACGTTGGCCAGTGAAGCGAACCAACACGTCGCCGTTCAACTTCAGTCAGCTGCGGAGTAATACTAATCGTAAGACGATCTACCGGGTTGCCCAACTCACACTTGCCATCGCCTTACTGCTCACGACCAAGTTCATCGAATGGGGAAACCGCTACTCACCAGCACCAGCACCCATCCACTAGCCCTCTCAGAAAGTTCAAAGAAAATGCGTCAACCAAACTTGCAGCAGACCCAGGTGGTGTGCATGAAATTTAAGTATCTGATCCCGCTTCGTGAAGCGACCTTCGAGCGGATGGTTGCTTGCAAGCATCCCGTGCTCTTTTCAATAGTTCGACATCAACATTCCACCAGGTCGACAGTTTATCGAGAGAGCTAGACAAACGCGGATCGCCCAATTCGGCAGCAGATTCGACTACGAGGCGGCCAACAGATTCGGCATTGAGTACATGAAGGATAGCTGGAAATGCCGCTGGATCGCCTAGCCTCGCCAGTCCCGCCATTGCCTCGCACGAAGCATCATAGTTCTCGTCGCTCAACCCTCGGCGCAGTGCTTCCCGAATTCCTGGAGAGTCCAAGTCCATCTGGGAGCCAATACCGAACAATGCCCAATCCCGAATCTCGGGGTTCTGGTCCTGACATCGCGGGATAAGAGCTCTTGCGACCTTTGCCATTGATTCTTCGGAGTCCACACCGCCAGACATTGAACGCACGGCCGCCAATCGGATAGCGTCGTCAGGATGTTGTGCGAATGGGATCACAGCAAGGCAGGCTTCCTCGTTACAGACGAGACCAAGGGAGTTGATCACCGCCTCCAGCACCTCGGTATCTTGGTCATTTTCAAGCATGGCAAGCAGTTCGGGAAGGACTTCTGGAATGAACTCTGGATAGCCATTCACCCTTGTCCCGAGGTCCTCGGCACGTTGAATGAGTTCTTGAATGGAAGCCACATAGATATAGTGGCATAAACGAGCCGAGCAGAGTCGCATTTCTCGACAAGACATGGTGTACCGGCCGATTCGCGTCAACGAATATTGGAAAACAATTTCCAGTCAAGCTGCAAATGACCGAGTTAGAATCGGCAAATGGTAAACTAAGTGCAATAATGGATTGCGAAGATCGAAGAGGCGTATGAATGCTTACGAAACAAAGAGGAATGATCTGGCGCGATGTGGTTTTGTTAGGAATCGGATTGCTGTAGACAGGGCGTAACATATGTGCTACACTATATCCATGAGTACAACAGTCAAGTCAAGCCAGTTCTGGAAGGACCTCGCCGAGGATCTCAAGGACCCCGAGTTCCTTCGCGAGTACGTCCGCGAGTCCGTGCGCATCGCCACCATCGACCAGCTCGTAAATGCTCTCGACGATGCCCGTGAGGCGGCAGGACTCTCGAAGGCGGAGCTGGCACGGGCAATCAGTGCCGAGCCTGCCGTAGTTCGCCGCCTCTTCTCTGCCGGTCACGTCAACCCGACACTGGGAACCCTAGCGGAAGTCGCCGCCGCGCTGGGAATGCGTATCACGCTGGAACCGCTGAACAAGACCGACCGGGAGAAAGTCACCGAGCCTTTACTGGAGGGTCGGACCCCCAACACCCGAGCCCTAGCGAAGCACGTGACCGCTATGCGAGAAGGAAAGCAGGAACCAGCGCTGAGTAAGTAGGCGGTCGGTTAGAAGATCGATCGAGGGTTGCGAGAGCGATACTCATCGCCGAGTTTGCGGACGCGTGCATAGTCGGACTTCTTGACCTCCTCCCAACGACTAAAGTCGTGGGATTCCCTCGGTGGCGACAACTTACGCTGCCTCCACTTGAAGAAGTTCTCGCTGCCACTTTAGGTGGACT
>JAKAVM010000020.1 GCA_021827485.1 Actinomycetes bacterium | reverse complement strand
CCCTTACCAGCGCCGTGTCGAGCCCAGACCGGGTGGGCGTGATGTATATTATGCCAACTATCGCCCAAAGATACAATAGAGAGAATCCATAGATTAGTACTTCGGTCTTTAGTATCCACACTTCGATGCCCAAAGGTGTGACACAAGGAGTTAACGCTCCAAGTAACGTGATGTAGCAGCGCCATCCGCACTAAACCTGCCCAGACTAGGGTGGTAAGTGCGCCGTAAAACGTCCCATCAATTAGGTATCCAATCCAAAATGGCAGTATCAATGAACCAACTGCAATCAGTGGGAAAAACTTGTCAATTGCCTGAACATCAGTGTCTTTGAGAATGTCCGGTGCATAGCGCTCGGCCCTGGAAGCATCCGACACAAACAGCCAACCTATGTGAGCAAACATCAAACCTTTCAATAAAGCAATCCCCTGGGGGCCATAGCGATGCGGAGAGTGTGGGTCTCCAGGTTGGTCACTATAAATATGATGGCGGCGGTGAGTTGCCACCCAACTTGTCAGAGACCCTTCGAGCGCCATTGAACCCGCAATTGCAAGCACAATTTTCAAGATTCGATTTGGGGCAAAGCTGTTGTGGGTAAATAATCGATGAAAACCAATGGTCAGCCCGAAGCCGGTAACTAGATAAAAAACAACTGCAATTGCAATGTCCGTCAGATCAACCGCACGTCCCCAGAGCAAGGCAATTAGGCCAGCAAGACCAAGGGCTGGCCCTATTACAATTGTCAGGGTAATTATCTGTTGACTTCGACGTATTGGAACAAAGACCGCGTTGCTTGACGTGCAAGGATCTAGTGGTGAAGCTGGTTTGGGAACGGTTTTGAGGGACATTGATCGAATTCTCCAATGACGAGGGCGAATAAAGTGCTTCCGTCGACATAGCTAGCTTTTTTGACAAGATCGCAAGAGCATCGGAGAAAGTACTCCCAGTATACCAGGTCCAAGAAAAATTACTCTTCAGAAAACCCAGTGCCCGCCGACCGGCGCGGGCACGTCGTTACCAGGGAAGATGAGAAACTTCCTATTGGCTTCAAGTTTCTCGTCTATATATCCTATTCCCGATCGCTGGAAATCCACTCAATGTGCGCCTTGACGGAATCTCCAGAAAGGTTTGTCCAACCCTTCGATTTAGCATAGGCGACCATCTTCTCCAACTCTTCGATCCATTTTGGCGTTGCAAGTTCTCCTGCGAGAGCAACTAGAGCCTGGATACCTATATAAACCTCTTGTTCATCTTCCGATAGATAACCAAGGTTATCCAATTCGAGAAGTTTTTCAATACTCTTGATATCAAGGTCTTGAGGTGCACAGATGTGAAACTGTTGAAAGTTATCTCCATCTTCCAGAGAGAGAAGCTCACCTCTTGAATTGTAATTTACCTGAATAAACATTCTTCCTCCTTAGAGATCATCAACAACCCACTTCGACTCCGATGTGAGACCGGAGTTTTCTCAACAGATAAACAACTTATAAAAAATTACTAAAAGTAATTATACTTTCAGCCGATATAATTTATACCGCCAGCACGGGCTCGCTTCGGCCCCTTGAGCAGGACCCAAGCAGCGGCGGAAGTTGTGGCGACTGTAGCGTGCCCTCCGCTACAGTCGCCCCTTACCTGCAGAGTTCATCCGATTATTGCATTGAAACTCCCTTGCCAGCTTAGAACCCATCCAGTTATTGCATTGAAACTCCACCGTTGACACGAATAATCTGTCCAGTCACAAAACTAGCTGCGTTCGAAGCTAAATAAACTACCGCCCCAGCAATATCCTCCGGCTCTCCCACTCTCCTCAATGGGGCCATTTTGCCCATAGAGGTTACCACCGCTTCGCGCCGCTCTGGATCTACTGAGCCGTCATCGAGCTGAAAGTGTCGGCTGGTCATTGCTGTTACCACAAAGCCAGGCGCAACCGCATTGACTCTAACATTATATTTTCCCATTTCAATAGCCAATGTCTTAGTCAGTTGGGCGACTGCGGCCTTGGCCATTGCATAGCAAACTATCCCTGGAGCTGGAGCATCAATTGCTGATGAAACCATGTTTATGATTGACCCAGATCTGCGTTTCGACATCTCACTGGCAGCTATCTGACATCCGTAAAACACACCTTTTAAATTGACATCAAGCACTCTGTCGAGGTCTGAATCTTGCGTTTCTAATACAGTCGACTGGTGCATTATTCCGGCAATATTGCACATGATATCTAAAGTTCCAAACTCTTCAATAGCCATGTCTATCAACGCACCAACCTGCTCGCGTTTGGATACATCCACAGATACGCTTAGTGCCCTGCCCCCTCCATCAACTATTAGGCTCTTAGTGATCTCGGCATTTCTTGTATCGATATCACCGCAGACTACAGATGCTCCACTTTGAGATAGTGCTAACGCACTTGCCCGGCCTATTCCACTTCCAGCCCCAGTTACAACGGCAACTTGGTTGGATACCGTAAAAAGATCATTCATTAATTAGTTCACGCAACCTCTGAGCGCAAAGGAACGGTGCCGCCTATCGACTGCGTGATTCTAGCTGTAGCCGCCAGAAGGCAGGTCGCAAACTCCTTAACTTGTTCTGAAGAAAGCTGCCTGGGTAGGTCAATCAAGTTCAGTGCAAGTTTTACCTTCCCATCGGACCCGAACACAGGTGCAGAAATGTGGCTCAGATGATAGGATGGCTGGCCCGAGATATCTGACAGTACCCTCTCTTCGTGGGTCAACTCCTCAACCAATCCTTGAACGATATTTTTAAGTTGCTCACGATCAATTTGGCCATCTACAGAAGGAACCTCTCCTAGTGCCTTTGAAAGCCTAAGCTTGGCAATCGCCTCAAGTCCGGTCGCATAACCTCGCTTACGCACGTCATCGAGGACATTGATAAATCTCGTCTTCTGCTCTTGCGTTACATCTGGGCCTAACTTTTTCAACCAGTCTTCGATCTCTTCAGCTGATGCCCAGGCCATGTAGACCGTTCCCAATGGAGGTGCAAGTGGAAGCCTTTGGCCAGGACTAATACTGGTTCCAAAAGGCTTTGGCTCGCCAGCACACGCAAGCATCACAATCTCCCCTGCCACAACTGCCCCTGCAACACATTGTACTGAAAGTTCTTCGGCAAGCCTTCGCATTTCATCCGCTGCATGATCTACAGGGGCGAACTGCCTAGCAGCAGCTGAACCGACAGCAATCAAAGCAGGTCCGAGAGAGTATGCTTTCTGTATTGGATTCTTGAGCAGATAACCTGACTCCACCAAGGAGTTGACCATCAAAAAGGCAGTAGATTTATTCAGATCCAGTCGTCTTGCTAGCTCAGACAGGCTAAAAGACTCACCCGGCCTGGAGGCCAGGAAGTTCAGGAGAGCCACAGTCCGTTCAGTCGCGGGTGAAGGTCGTGTCATATCATTACCAACAATCCTTTTCCGACCACATGAGGCTTAGTATTTTCGGTCCTATTCTATCAGCTAATGACCGATGCCCACTATCATTGGGATGGATACCATCAGCTAATTGCTCTTGACTGATTAGATCTCTGCCAGATATAAGGTGCAGATTTTCATCGCCCATTCCAATCATAGATCTTACAGTCTGCTCCATTGCCTCGCGCAATTGCGAGAGGCTTGCGCCAAGGATATTTGGAGTATTCTCTGCATCTGGTCTAAGTACGGGGGTTACAACTAATATTGGAGTTTGAGGGTGACCAGTCCTGACGATCTCAATGAAAGCTGCTAATTGCGCCTCCATCATTTGGACAGAAAAAGGGATGCGAGTCCAGCAATTAGTACCATGGGAAATTGATATAATCTCAATTTTACGTTCATAATTGGCCAATTGTGCGATTTGCTGGGCAGTTACAATCTCCCCTCTTGCTGCGCCAGCGTAACCCCAATTTACCACGTCGATACCACATTCGCGACCAACAATGGCTGGCCATGCAAGAGCAGGTTGTGTCGCAGTCCAACCCTCTAAGACTGAATCTCCATAGGCTAACCAAATAGGTTGATAGCTTGCTGGTGTTATCTCACCTCCAGTACTCCTAAGATCTCTTACTGTCGGTTTCATCCCTTCAGGAAGATAGAGTATCCATCGGGAAGCACCTGAAGTACTGTTGAGAAAATCTCTTGCGGGGACGTCTAGACGAGTTGTGCCTTCTCCAAGAGTTGCTGGAGATTGACAAATTAGACATCCATCTCTCCATAAAGCGAAGTTAGTTCCGGCTCCGTCGCCCCGGTATCCCAGCTCATCTGTCTGCGTAAAATATTGGATTTCGATAGATTCAAAATCCCCATCGAACTCCAAACGAACCGTTGCGGGAATTGAAGCAGCACCCCATGTATCGCCCGGTAGTCGATCGCGATCACGTGGATCGGCTCTTGGGTAGCTAACCCCCCCACCATAGCTGGTTAGACATCCCCTAACATACTCACGTAAGCGATCAGGTGGGATTCGCACATCTGGATTCCCGAAACCAACCGACTCGGATGCGCTCCTTCCTATCTCACCCACTTAGTTGACCTCTCATTATTGAAATCTATCACCGCCTAGAAATTCATCGGAACATCTAGCCACAAGTTTCACGCAGGAGTAATTAGAAATCCATTGGGAATGGAAACTTAGATGTTACACCGCCATCAACAACCAGAGTTTGACCGGTTACGTATCCCGACAGGTCGCTAGCTAGATAGAGTATTGCCGAGGCGATATCGGATGTTTCAGCAACTCTGCGCAACGGAGAATTGTTTGCATTCTTCTCTTTGCCATCCTGGCCTAAGTATCCTGAAACTCGTGGTGTCCATACCACTCCCGGTGCCACGGCATTAACTCTTATGCCATGCTCTCCAAGCTCTATAGCAGAGGTCTTTACCAACGAAACAAGCCCTGCCTTCGCCGCTCCATAGGCCCCGTGGAGCGGCGCTGATGAAAGGCCAGAGACCGATGCGACAAAGACCATTGTGCCTCCTTTAGTCTGCTCGATCATCATCTGCGCCCCGTGCTGAACTGCAAGCCACGCATGTCGTAGGACGATATCGAAGTGCCAACCCCACTTCTCATCGTCTATGTCTATCAACTTTGCGTACTGGGCCATTCCTACAATATCGACAACTCCGTCAATCTCACCTAACGCTTGTTTGGCTTCCATGAAGAGCCTCTTAGAATCTTCACGATCAATTGCATTACCACTCCACGGTATGCCGCCAACCTCCTCCGCTACTTGCTTTGCCAATTCGGTATCCAAATCGCAACAGACTACCCTTGCTCCGGCTTGGCTCAGTGCATGGGCACTTTGGCGACCTATTCCCTGTCCGGCTCCGATCAAAACAAAACCTTTGCCCGCAAGCGAAAGTTTAGAGATATAGTCGGGTACGAACGAGTCGTCTGTTCTAGTCATATTTCTTTCGATAAGTAAGTATCAAGAGGAAATAAAACTAGTTTCCGGATGCTTTCACCGTCATCGAAGTTTCTATACCTCGTTTTTCTAATTCGGGAATTATCTCTTTACCTAGTAACTCAATCGTCTTCATTACAGATTCATGTGGCAAGTGGCCAAACTGAACATAACAGAGAACTTGGTCGCATCCTATTGCCTCGTACTTCAAGAACTTCTCAAGGCAACGCTCAGGATCACCTACAATAATCATATCTACGTCATTGAAGGCTTTAGGATTGAGGTTTCCCTCAGCGTGCTTTTTGAGGAGAGGAAAGGCTTTTTCTTGCTCTTCTGGGGGAAGGTGAGGAAGCTCCCATTTGATCGTGAACTCAGACAAGTTCTGATACCACCACCACACTGAATCCCATACTCCATTTGCCTCGCACTGATCCATACTTTCCGCACAATGCACTAGAGTGTAAGCAGCAACCTTATTGGTCTTTACACGAGTTATAGGAGTAGCATTCGCAGCAGCATCACGATATTGGCGAATATGGCTGGCCAACTTCTCGACTGGCTGCATTATTGCAAAAGTCAAGAGCCCAAGTCCTAACTTACCCGCAACCGCGGAAGAACCTTCAGAAGTTGCTGCCATCCATGCCGGGGGGTGAGGATACTGTACGGGCTTTGGAGTCACCATTCTTTTTGGAAACTTCAAAAACTTCTTATCACACTCGTAGTACTCGTTCTCCCACATCTCAACTATGGTTTCAATGGCTTCTTGCCACTCTTCCCTACTGTCTTCAATAGGAACTCGAAAGGCTGTTTGCTCCATTGGTGTAGAGCGACCTGTGCCCCACTCGACTCGGCCACCGGAAAGTACGTCGAGCGTTGCGACGCGTTCCGCATTTTGGGCGGGATGGTGAAATTGGTGAGGCAGTAAAGTAACTCCAAATCCGAGGCGAAGATTCTCCGTGGCCTGTGAAAGCGCGCCCAACGTTACCTCAGGTGCAGAAGAGTGAGAACGACCTTCACGAAAATGGTGCTCCACTAACCAAACTGTATGGAATCCTAGCTTGTCTGCCAACTTAATCTGTTCGAGCGCTTCACGATACGCCTTCTGCTCCGCAGCTCTCTGGTTTTCTGGGAACTCTCCAGGCCAAGGCTTTGGTACGTCTATCTCATAGAGCAGGTCAAGCTTCATGTAGTTCTCCTTATTTATCTGTGATTTATTGGCGTTTGGCCTTAGTGTTCGCTATTTCAAACACTCGGTTGCTATTTCATACAGCATAACTGAACAGGTTCTATTCTGTCAAGCAAAAAATTTAATTTTTTTCCGAGGAATCATCACCTGGCCGTTGGGCAAAAAGCTCCTCGACCATCGGGGGTGCCTGTATACAGAAGCGCCATGCCAGGGTCCTAACACTTAACTTTCCTGGCCCCGCTCGAGCTGATAATGTGACAGATCGTCAGATATGGAATTCAACCTAGCAGATCTTTTTGAATATGCAGTAGATAACTTCCCCGAGCGTGAATACTTGGTCGCGGGCGGGCAACGCCGAACGTATCTGGAGATGGAGCAACGTGCTAACCGATTGGCTCACTTCCTGGCAAATTCAGGTATCAAGCAAGGCGATCATGTCGGCATCTACGCCTACAACTGCGTTGAATGGATTGAGGCCCTTTGGGCAATTTTCAAGATTAGAGCAATCTGGATAAATATCAACTACAGATATGTAGAAAATGAGTTGGCATATCTTTTTGAAAATGCTGATCTAGTTGCTCTCATCCACGCCAAAGAATTTACTCCGAGAATTAACGCTGTTCGTTCCTCTCTTCCATTGATGCATCTTTCGATTGTAATCGACGACGTTACCTCAACTGGTCAAGACGGTACTTATTCACAAGACGAACTTACCCAAGAGCTAAAGCTGCTTGGATCCTTGCCCTATGAGGAAGTCATAAACTCTCAATCACCTGAACGTGATTTCCCTCCTAGATCTCCGGACGATAGATATATTCTTTACACTGGTGGTACCACCGGAATGCCTAAGGGAGTAATTTGGCGCCATGAAGATGTTTTCTATGCTCTTGGCAGGGGAATCGATCCGATTACTGGCCAAAAAGCTGAAAAACCTCAAGACATGGTTGAACGAGGTCGCAATGGAGGAATCACGATATTTCCAATAGCTCCTTTGATGCATGGCGCTTCGCAATGGGGGGTAATGGGATCAAGCTTTATTGGAGATAAAGTTATACTTACTGCCAAGTTCGAACCTCACAATGTCTGGCGAACTGTCCAGGACGAAAAGGCCAACACTATTTTGATAACAGGCGATGCAATGGCAAGACCTTTGGTGGAAGCACTCGACGATCCCGGCGTCAACTACGACCTTTCTTCACTTTTTGCCATTAGTTCATCAGCGGCTATCTTCTCATCATCGCTCAAAGAGGAATTCTTTTCTCACTTTCCAAATCTGATAATTTCCGATGCGGTTGGTTCCTCTGAAGGCGGGAACAATGGAATAGTAGTTCTATCCCCCGGCAATACTAAGATGCAAGGAGGGCCTACGATAACGCCATTGGAGGGTAGTATCGTTATCGACGAAGATTTCAATCTAATTTCTCCAGGATCAAATACCATAGGCAAAATCGCTAGGACCGGCCATATTCCTCTTGGATATCTCAAAGATCCGGTGAAAACCAAGGAAACGTTCTTAGAGTTTAATGGGGTTCGATATGTCGTTCCGGGAGATTTTGCCAAGGTTGAAGAGGATGGCACAATTACCTTGCTAGGCCGAGGCTCTGTATCTATAAACTCCGGAGGAGAGAAGATTTTTCCTGAAGAGGTGGAATCGGCGATCAAGTCACATCCTGATGTCTACGATGTTGTTGTCGTTGGTATCCCAGATGAGCGCTGGGGACAGAGAGTCGCTTGCGTTATTGAGCCTAGGCCAGGTAAAGCACCAGAACTAGACTCCATTCGAGAACATTGCCGTACATTAATTGCAGGATACAAGCTGCCCAGGGAAGTTCACTTTGTGGAAGTAATGCAACGATCCCCATCAGGAAAAGCAGATTACCCTTGGGCAAAACAGCTAATTCTAGAGCGTTCCCGCGAAGGCCAACCTTCGGGGCGCTAGGAGCGTTCCCGCGAAGGCCAACCTTCGGGGCGCTAGCCCAATCAGTGGAATTGTACAAGCAAATTAGCTAGCCTCAAAGAGATGAGCCTGCCTGACGAATACTTCGAATTAGCCTCAAAGGTAAACAACTGGGGTCGCTGGGGCGATGATGATCAACGCGGGACTCTCAACTTCATAACCCCTGAGCGAATCGTCAAGGCTGCTCAACTAGTAAAGCAAGGCAAAGCAATTAGTCTCTCGCTAGCCTTGTCGGAGAATGGACCCCAAACTGGAGCGTTGAGGGGGAGGATCAATCCAATAAAAACTATGGTGGCCATCAATGAACCCCTATCGGCGGATCCCGAAGGACCTGCCATGAGTGATGACTTAGTCGTTCTTAGCCCCCAAGGTGCTACTCACTGGGATGCGCTAGCTCACGTTTCGAGAAACGGGTTACTCTACAATGGTTTTGAGGCATCAACTATAAATACTTCGGGCGCCCACAAGCTAGGTATTCACAAAACAGGCCCTATCGTTGGACGAGGGATTTTACTCGACGTAGCTAGAACTGCCGGAGTCGACAGATTATCGGGAGGTCATGCCTTAACTTCAGACGATCTGGACGCTGCGTCAACCTGGGGAGGCATCAAGCCAACGAGCGGCGATATTGTGTTGGTTAGAACTGGCCACATTTCCCTTTTGCATCAAGGGGATAAAGATGGCTACATCTTCACCTCACCGGGACTTTCAATGAAAACAGCCGAGTGGTTTCACGATAACGAGATTGCCGCCGTCGCCACAGACACTATTGCACTGGAAGTCTATCCATGCGAGCGTGAAGATCTCATGCTTCCTGTGCATATGCTCCACCTAGTTGAGATGGGACTAACTCAGGGGCAAAACTTCGATCTTGAGGCTTTAGCCATGGATTGTGCCCAAGATAGAACCTATGAGTTCTTTCTTGAAGCGACACCAGAACCTCTGGTCCGAGGATTGGGTTCCATGGTAAACGCCATTGCTATCAAATAATTTCTCGCGTAATGTTTTCTCCGGCGAGATGTTTGGCCTTTTTGCGAGTAGGGCAGACGAAATCTTCATGATGAATGATGAGCAAATTCAAGAACTCCCTGCGTGGGGACTGCTAGGGCCGACGCGCCAGAATACATAGAATTATCCCGTAGAGTGAGAATCAATGACATGTGGTAGAAAAAATTCTGAGAAAGGCTCAAAAAAAGCTGACTTTATGCCGATGGTCAAAGTTGTGGGGCAAACTGGGAATTTTAATCGTAATAAAATAAGTGTTGGTATAGCTCGCTCATTCGCGCCCGCCATTACTGGTTTCCCGCTTTCAAACCGGGCTTTACTCATTCCCCTCGACGGGACTAGATAATGTTCGGATCCAAGCCAAAGCGAACTCTCAAGACTAAGTCTACTGGCCAGCGTCAAAGTCCAAGTTCCATAGGCCCGCGCAAGACAAAGAAGCAATCTAAAGCAGATAAACTAAAGGTAAGAAGCCACCATAGGCACGCTCCCAATAGGCCCAAGATTGAGCCTGCTCCCGAGTG
>JAKAVM010000043.1 GCA_021827485.1 Actinomycetes bacterium | reverse complement strand
GTCCGCCGGTGCTGCGAACCTCTGGCGAGCTAGACACTTCCAGAAGGAAGCCCATAAGTCCAGGTTCTTGTGAACCTGGCGCGTCTGTGGTAGAGTTGGATCGTCTAGCTCGCCAGGAATCCCACGGCTTTAGTCGTTGGGAGGATGTCACCATCCGCCAAGTCCTCCATTGAATAACAGTCGACACAGTGGGAGAGCAGCGACCACCCCTTCTTTTTGCTCCAAATAGAGCGTGCGAAGTGAAATACCACAACTGTCAGCTGCATGGGTCAGGTGCAGCCACTCTTCTTCGAGATCGGCCTCACAGGGCGCACTAACCATCACAACGGCTCCGATGCGATGCTCGCGGTATCCATCGACGAGTTCTTGCTCACGCCCTCTTGCCTCTAGGGCCTCACGAGTTACTTGGGCAGAGTCGGCCGTTTTCCTTGTTTGGCGTGCTAGCTCAGTTGTAACTACTGCAGAGCGCACCCGTGAACGCGCTCGACTAGGTGGTGTGGGTACAAAATGTACCGATATAGTATAAGAGCCTTTCTTTGGAGTTGCACCGAGTAATCCTTGGAGCCAGGCGGGCCCGACTTCTTCAAGAGGCCAATTGGCAACACAAGCTACGCGAAAATATAAATCATCAACACGCAAATAGTCCCATCCGGACTGGCGCACCTTTGGGACCACTTCACCTGGTTGGGTTGCAGGGACAACCCCAAGGGGTTGTCCCGTTAATGTTGCTCGTACAAGCCTTGTGATATCGTTATAAGATAATAGAGTGCCGGTCAAATCACAGTCTTTGAGACGGCTTAGTACTTGGGCAACCTCTAGTGAGACTGCGTCGATGCCTTTCTTGGCCCGAGACGCCACATCTACACTTAGATAGTACTCTCGCCCACAGGCTGCCTGGGTGAGATCTGAGAGCAGTGCCATATAGTCGGCTTGGGCCATAGGCGAAATTGAGTCGTCAAAGTGTTCTTCCGCCCAGTTTTCTGCCTCGCCGGGTCTAGACGGGGTGATGCGCACAATCCACTGGATAGCTTTGATGCGTTGGTCTTCAGTGGCTGTTGAATCAAGGGTCATAGCCCAGCGGCTTAACAGTTGACCCTGTTCAGCTTCGGTTAGAAGTAGAAATGGGGTAGTCGAGGATAGTTCCGCCGTGCAGGTGACACTTTGTCTTGAACCACGCCCAACTTTAACCACCCCTGTTTGGTCACCGCTTATTATCTGTGAGGAGAAATTTAGACCAGCCAACTCAGGGGGCAAGGCATATATCTCTGGACGAGCGCTCCTAGTTTTGGAGCTCCGCAGTCTTGCCATTGGAAGTGGGGCTATCCAGGTCTTTTTTTCCACAACAATTCCGTAGAAGGCGCGGGCATAATCTATGAGTCGTCGTCCTTTTACTTTTACCAAACACGACAGCCCCACCAACCCAGCTGGTATTGCTGCAATTACAAAGGGAACATGAAATGAGCCAACTAAAATTGCAATTGCAACAATTGTTGTGCCCATTGGCACTAGCTGATCCCATTTGAGTCCCCACATAACTGTGCGGCTCGGCAGAGTTGCAAATGAATATCGCGGAGCGCTTGATAGGGTTTGACTCATTGGTTATCTCCTTGGTCTAATAAATCAACAGGGCTAGAGTCTTGGCGGAGAAGGTCTTGATTTCTTGAACCGTTCCCTGAACCGTTGGCCCCAAGAAATCCATTTAGGACTCGGTCAAGGTGTGAGTTACCAGCTGGCTCGCCTTGCTCAGTATTACTAGCTACAGCCTCTTTTTGTGGGGAAATATCGTGGGGAAGACTGGCACTAAATTGGCCTGCTTGTGCGGCAGGGATATGAGTGGCGGGCTTGGCCGAAGGCTCTGCAACGGGCGTGGTTGGCAAGTTAGATACCGCTTGGCTACTTGGCCCGCCCCGCCCAGAGGTTCCCCCAGACGATGTGGATACACTCTCATTGCGTTGAGTCTTTTGAGTACTCGAAGAATTTGAACCGCCAGATGAGCGCAGAGCCGATCCAATTATGTGGCCGCCAATATGTCCTGCCACCCCAGCCACCCCTCCGGAGGCCATTGCGCTAACGGCCCCTGAGAGGATTTTAGGAGCAGGTGGGGTTGGCTTGGCAGTCGTGGATGATGTTTGTTGAGTGGTTTTGGCGGGGGACGGTGTACTTGATAATGATGAGGACCCACCTGGACTACCACTTGCGGAACTCGCAATTGGATCCTTACCCTTTTTTGTTTGTGACGACCCGCCGGACATCTGTGACGTTGCTTGCGACGCCGAGGTGTCAGTGCCCGGTGAGGCCATTGCGCCAACACTGGCCTGGGCATGGTTAGCTGCTGTTTTTGCTGCCATTGCCCCAAGCGCAATAGGGCCACCCAGTGCGCCTAGCCCGCCGAGAGCACCACCAGCGCCCGCTCCACCCGCTCCGGAAGCTCCTTTGACGATAGACCCTGCCCCCATGGGTGCTGATAGAACATCTGCGCCAGATTTCGCCGCATGGCGACCCGCACTTGCTATCGCCCGATGGCCTGCTCCCATGTGGGTTGCGGCTGCGTGTAGTGTAATTGGAACTAGTTTGAGTAAAATAGGCAAGCCAAGTGTTGCTAGAAATAGACATCCCAAGACGTTGGGCGCGGTGTACATTGTCTGATTGCCGGTAATATATTGAGAGGCCAAACCCAGTAGCACAGTAACAAGCAGAGGGGTAAACAAGATTGCAAGTGTTACCTCTGCCAACTTGCGTACCCAGTGTTGGAGAGGAGGGAAGAACATTCCGCCAAGCATGAGGGGAAAGAAGATCGCAATAATATTGAGAAGGCTGTTGCGAATTGCCATTTCAATAAAGATCCCGATCATGAGAAATATGGCTAGCAGTAAGGTGATAACCGACATAATTGAACTGCCATTCACCATGCCCGTTAGAGCCGAGGAAAGACCGTGGCTAAAACCAGCTGCCGCAACCCCCCAGCCACCGGCTTGATTGTCAAAGGTCTCACCCATCCAAGCAACCAAGCCAATAGCTAGGTTCATCATGGGATAAATAGCGGTTACTAGAATCCCAGCAATTATCGGCAAGATAAAGGCTCTCTTCACCACATCAACAGGGGAGTGCTTGACAATTGCATCTACAACACCGATAACAATAACGACAAAGGCCACTACCCCTGCAGGACCCAACATGGCATGTATTGGCGAATTGGGCGCTGAAAGAGAAAACGATGCGGGCAGTGAGCCTGCCAGCCCCGATGAGGTAGTTGCCTTGGCAAGGGCCGTGACAATTAGTGATGCCAGACTAGAAACTAACATCCCAAACATATTCACTAAGGAATTTATGATCATAGCCAATATGTGCGAGCCAACCTGGCTCGCACAACTACCGGTAAACCAACTCACCGGGTCATAGCAGCCGCCAATAATATGTGAATGAACCGGCGGGATGCCAACTTGGGGACTTGCTAAATACATGTGCGTCTCCTAGCCAAAGGCCCTAGTCACAATTAGTGGCAGTGCACCAATAGCAATTACGCCAAGTATGGATGCTTCAATGGTTTTCAAAGCCTTTTCTGACACGTGCACAGAGCCGTGATGGACAAAACCTATGAGACCTGCGCCGACAATAAATGCAATAGTTGCTAGGCCAAGACCAATATATTGGATGCCGTCAAGAAAACTACTTACATCAGCATTGGAATGTATTGCGCTAAGATAGGCAAGTATCATAGTAGTTGCTTAGAATTATCAAGGACGACCTCAATTGAGGTAATGACCTGGTGCGACAGGGCGATAATTGGATCATCTGACACGTCTTGGCGGACTCCAAGAAAGCGCTCGATCTGGTTGGCACAAGAGTCTTCCCCAAGGCTACGTAAAATAACGATGGCTTCATCACAACTAGTAGGATTTCTAAGCCAGCTCCCAACTTGGCTTGCACCAAGTTCTAAGACTTCAGCTGCCACAAATAATCCCGCCAAAATATTGATTGCTGCCTGGCGAACAACATGGCCTCCCCATGGATCATCAAAGAGCCGGGTAGCCAGTGGTGGGCGGGCCAACCTAGTCTCAGTGTTTTCAATAAGAGCTGCCGCCATGCCAGCAGAGATAGCCGGATCTCTACATCCCAAGAGTGAGATTGATGAAAGAGAATTCATTAGTGTAGTGCCTGTCCAAATGCCCAGGCCCATCCCAGGATCAAGCCGGTTCCACCTAAGAGAGCCGAACCGATAATGGCCCCGCCTAACCAGCGGTGTCCTTGTTGGCCAGCTGTCATAACACCTCTTGACGAGGAGAAGATAAAGAACACAACTCCTGCCAAGAACCCAGCAGTGCCCATACACCCAGCAATAAACATAAAGCCACCCAAGAGACCTTGGAGACTTGAACCACCTATCACGCTACTTGACGACGGGGTGATGTTATTCCAGGGCATTGCCGTGGCAAAGTAGTGAACTGCCACCACCAGAGGGTGTCGCGCCCAAACAAGAGTGTGCGAGAGCACACTAGTGGATTTGATTAGATCTAAACTCATTTACTCACTCCTTTATTTGACTTACTTTTTTCAGATATTTTTCATAGAGGCGAAAAATATCTCTCAGTTAGTTATGCAAATAAATGAGATACCCTCAAACCCTTCCCAAACCCTTCCCGTGCTGGTAGATAGGGGTATTTAGAAATATGAGCCAAAAAGAAATTTAGAAAGATTTTTGTTTTCAAGAGATTTCAGCGCTCAATGTCCAATCGGGCCAGCTTTATGCCAATTGAATTGGAAATAATCACCTAGAAACTCGGGAATTGGCGCAAGGCAAGTGTCGATGTTTTCGGTAGAATGTCTTTTAGCGGAAGTGTGGCGGAGTGGCCTAACGCGCTGGCCTGATAATTTGAGTGAACACACCGACATGTGTTCCGTGGGTTCGAATCCCACTGCTTCCGCCGAACTACGGATCGTGCTATAGTGGAAAGTGTCGAGTGTGTTCACTGGAGAACAATCCAGAAACTGAAAATCCCCGGGCTTAGTGTCCGGGGATTTTCATATTTCAGGCTTGGTTATTAGATCGAGGGACCAAATATATCTGAACTGTCTAAATACTCGATTTTTTCAACTGGATCAGCAAAACTCTCATTTACCGACACTATATGTTGGGTGGTATATCCCTCTGGTGTAGGACTACTCATTGTGATGAGTTCACGTTTATTTACATCAAGAATCCAACACTGCTTCACACCACTGGCCGCATATAGCTTTGCTTTTTCTAAATCTCTTGCAAGTGTGGTGTCGGAGACTTCGACCACTAATAGGATGTCTGAAGGTCTTGGGTGGGCATCAGCGTATCCTCCCGACTTCTTCTTGAGCAGAGCAATATCGGGCTGAACTACGCTGTGATCACTTAGTTGTATTGGGCCTTGGACTTGGACGACCGCATGCTTATCCCACCTAATAAAACAAAGACGTGTTAGCCGGTTAACAAACTCCTGATGTTTTGGACCGATAGGTACCATGTCTACAATTTCTCCTTCGATAAGCTCGACCCGGGCATCTTCGTCGAATATCTCGCCCATCATCTCAAATTCTTGAACCCTAAAACGATGATGTGTTTGGAGCAATTGAGCCACTCAAATAATTATACATCATCCAACAAAGACAGGCGATCGTTTTTGGTTAGACTCGGTCGTACTCGACTTGCTTGAGGAGAACACGCAATTCTTCGTCGTAAGGCACTCCAATCAATGCACGGGAGTAGTAGTTATACGCATTGTTGGGATCTTTCTTCGCTGCCAGTTTTGCACAAGTTACAATCTGGACACATAGCTGATTTTGGATTTCAGCACCCCACTCACTTGAGGCGAAACTCTCTAGTGGTTCGCCACTTACCAGGGAAAGCGCGCTCATAGGATCACTAACACACAGCGAGCGAAACAGATCTATGTCGCACACAATATCGCGGATAGTGTATTGTCTGCCCGATGTATCAAAACGTGGGCTTCCATTAGGGGCGACGCCCAGACAGTCACTAATCTCCTTGTAAGCCTGAGTTATCCGGCCTCCGTCGCCGGTGCCTGGCCAAATCGCCTCTTTTGCGTAGCGTTTTGGAACCGCTTTGTTATTTAGACAAATAAATGCAAGTAGTTCCATTGCTTTGTTATTTGGTTGGCTCCCCGGCGCATATAATAGTCTGGCCGGGCCAAAGAGGTTTAGGTGTATTTCTTTTTGGGTTTGGGTTGGCCTATCCCAAACAGTTGTGATCTTCAGTTCTCCAATCGTGCCACGAGTATCCCGGAAACCACGTCCTGTTTGCGACACTTCTAAGATAAGCTCACTATTTTTTTCAAAGCGGCTATCAACTACGACACTTAGGCGATTTCCTTGAAGAACTAGTGGACCATTACTGGCAAATGGATAGCGATAATCACCCAAGAGAGCGGCTGCAGTACGGATTATTTCTAGTCCCGACTCGCCCGCAAAACCTACACAACCATTATCCTGGCGGGATAGCCCGCCTATCCAGCCCAAAGATACAAGGATCATACCATCTCCAACAAAACCAAGCGGGATTGCAGGGAACAGACTGAGAAGGTTATAACCTGATTGTAGATAATCCTCACTTAGTATCCACAATTGCGTGTTTTTCACTTTATTCATGGGAAGCCTTGAGGCAAGATTAGTTGCCTCGCCACTATAAAACGGAGGTGGGGGAGGTCCCTGGCGAGTTGTTAGGATATAACTTAGGCTATCTGATAGATATGCTGCGATAACCTCACTAGCATCAATGTTGGCTTTTACTAGAGCCGCTGCCAGTCGCTCAGTAGTCTCACCTAAACATCTTGAAATCGCAAAGATATTTACATTTTGCCCAAGAGTTGCTACTTGGGGAGACGACACTTGGGGCATCTCGGGGGTCAGTGCAATTGATTCTAAGAACTCAAGGGTTAGGGGAGGCTCGACAAAGTTGCCAGACTCAAATGTATCCCAGTCGGATGTGGTGCTATCTATATTTTCAAGGCAAGTCTCGGTTTGCCTGGTGGGTGCGATGGTTGGCACCAGGTTAGCTTCGTGTCGGTCTTGAGCCTTTGTAAGTTCCTCATCTTGACTTGGTGGGTGGCTAGCTTCATATATTTCATGTATCTCTTTGAGATCTTGGAACTCAACAACTTCTTCCAATACTTCAATAGAGTCAACAGATTCGGGATTAGGGGGAACAACAAGGCGATCTTCGGGTACGGGGCCAAGTTCAATCGGGCCAAGACTGGGTGTAGCTAGGGTTCTTAGGTCGCTTGAATCTAACTTCTTAGTGCTCGGCGGCCCCAGGGCAACTGGCCCATCTTGGCGCATACGTAAAGTGTGACGTCTCACCATCCCGGCGAGTAACATATCCTTGGCCTTCTCAGGATCAGTATCAGAAGACACCACTTCATCAAGTGATCCAATGATGCCCTGGGCAAGATCGTGTTTCGCCCCGGCGGTGCGCCTCCAATGTTCTTGGCGTCGTCTGGCTAAGTGGTGGCGGGTGGTGGCTTTGACAGGCACAACCACAACCCACCCAGGTTTCCAGGGTTGATTAGGCCTTCTCCAAACGCCTCCGACTTTTTGTCGCCGACCGATATTGATTAGTAGTTCGTGCCAGCGCTCGTAACTACCGAGTAAGTTGGCGGCACAGACCCCCGCATCAAAATCTCCTTGGCGAACTATATATAGCCGATATCCTTCAGGGCAGTTTTGCTCATTCCAGGCAGGCTTTCCTCTCATTTGCCAGAAATCGTTCCCAGTCTCAATCCACATATAGAGCCCAAGCCCTCCACCGAACACATAAGCAAAATACTTGACCCACCTATTTTGTTGTCCGAGGTTTCTTAGGTGGCTTGGGTCAAGAAAGTACTTCAGGGCTACGATTATAATGACAGAGATTAGAATAGTGAAAAATATTGATCGGACAACTGCTCTGGGTTCATCACGAGAGAGCTTTCGTCGTTTTTTCATGACAATTCCTTGGTATTGCCGTCTTCCCACCTGTGATCAAACGGTTCTTGTCTACGGTTGAGTTCTGCTTGGAGGGCTGTGTAAGTGTCCGTAATAACTAGAACATTATCCATCGTGCCAACCCGAATATCGCGAAGGCCTACTAATCCCCGAGAAAGCATCAGTCGAGCCTTTCAGGAAAGGATAGTATGTTGAGGTCCGAGCCTCGTCCCCGTCGCCATGAACTCACCCAATAATCGATGTCCAACATTTCTTGTCGGACAAATATTACAACCGGGAGCAAGCCTAGAAGCAATAGCGTGACGGCCCATATCCGATACCGATAAGAGTTACCAATCGGGTCGGGCACCCCAGAACCATCAGTTACAACTTGGACACCTGCGCCTCGCAAAGATGTAACAACTGAATGAGCGTCCCACAGCGCAACATCCGGGACGTCCTCCCATTGCTTATCTTTTTTTTGAACAAATAATTCCGGATTAGCTGCACCACCAAGAAACGCTCTATGAGGCACCATACTTGCCGTGGCAATCTGGTGATTATGTGCTTGATTCTCGGCTTGTGACACTCCAATAATTGTTGGCTCAGCCACACGCTGCGGATAGGGATTGAGAGTCCACCCCGAAATTACAAGAACGCACACTCCGATAAAAAATACACCAACCAACAATGCGAGATGGAAAGACTGCGAGATTAGCGCCGCGGACCAGTGTCGCACGAAATCCTTGATTATGACAGCCCAGAGTCCTATTACCGTGCCACTCAATCCAAGCATCACTAAATGGTTTAGTAGGTAACTCATTGTAGCCTTTCTATTTGTGCGTCCGATTTGGTGAGAAGAGCACGCCTAATATCTTCACCAGAACTCTCTGATTGGTCGTGCTTGGGTAATATTATTTCTATTGTTTTAGAAACCACCTCATGGCTAGTGTGGCCGTTTACTATATCTTTTATCTGGCAACACTTAGTTGTATTCAAGGCCCCCAGCGCCGTCAACACACTTGCTAACGGTGAGAACTTGTCTGAATCTTTCATCGCGCTTGCCCTCCACAAGGTGCTATAGTGTAGCTATGAGCACCACTACACTCACGATGATCGCCGTTTTTTCCATGGTGGGAGTAGTGCTCGTTATTGGCACATTCTTTCTTGTATTCATCCAAGGGTTTTACGCGCGGCTCGACAATATGGGTGGTGAACTGGGTAAGAAAATTGAAGCCCAGGGTAGCGAATTGGGTAGCAGAATTGATGCTCTTGGAGCGCGACTTGATGCCCAGGGCAGTGAGCTGAGTAGGAGAATAGACGATCTTGGAGCGAGGCTCGATGCTCAGACTGAGCGGATCGACAACCTTGGAGCACGTCTTGATGCTCAGACTGAACGGATCGACAAATTGACTGAGCGAATTGTCGATCACATTGCCACTCACGCCTAAATAGATCATCGCGCTGGACCTAGCGCAGATGTAGCCACGATCTAACTGTGAGCGTGCATCTCCAAGTGCTGAGAGAGTTGTTCCTGGATTGCATTTAGACGAGCATCGAGGCGAAATTCCACTTGATCTATATGCGAGTCCATTTTGTCCATTCTGGCAATAAGACGAGATTCTACTTGGTCGAGCTGCTCTGTAAGTTCTCGACGGAGTTCCCTGCGTCCTTGTCTGGAATCGACAAAATACGCCACCATAAAGGTGGACATAATCGCTATCACGGTCCAGGTTGCAGCCAGCATCTTGATCTAAGTCTAGCTGATAATCGATCAAAAATACAGTTCTTTGATTGCCCGCCACTGTTTTACATCCCAGCCATCGAGACAACTTGGGATCCACTACCACCCAAGGAACCCACAAAGGACGCATCGCCGAAGGCAAAAACACCACCATCAGATCCTACAAACCAGTATCCGCCTCCATCTTGTGTAGGTACTATCCCTATAATCGGCGCTGCCAAGTGCTTGCCTCCCATTGAGCCATAGAAGTTTGCATCGCCATAGGAGAAGACCCCGCCATCGGAAGCTACAAACCAATATCCCTTTCCATCTGGCGTTCCCGCCATAGCAACTGCCGGGGCATCTAGGTTCAAGTTGCCTGTTGAGCAGATCG
>JAKAVM010000100.1 GCA_021827485.1 Actinomycetes bacterium | reverse complement strand
ACCCAAGCGACCGATTATTACCCATTCGCCCGCCACCAATAATTGCAAGCTTCATCTATGACTCCACCCAAGCGACCGATTATTACCCATTCGCCCGCCACCAATAGTTGCAAGCTTCATCTATGACTCCACCCAAGCGACCGATTATTACCCATTCGCCCGCCACCAATAATTGCAAGCTTCATCTATGACTCCACCCAAGCGACCGATTATTACCCATTCGCCCGCCACCAATAATTGCAAGCTTCATCTATGACTCCACCCAAGCGACCGATTATTACCCATTCGCCCGCCACCAATAGTTGCAAGCTTCATCTATGACCGAAATCGATCCGCAAGCCGACGACTTTAGTCGTGGGTCAAGGATCGCCATTAATGTCACACCATTAATGTATAGTGTTTGTTGTCGGTGGCGAGAACCAAGCCACCAATAATTAGTAGTACTGCCCGGAGCTTTGGCTCCGCGCACACCCCAGGGCCTGGGGCATGCCGGTCTAAGACCGGTGCTCGTGGAAGTCCACCTAATGTGGCAGCGAGAACTTCTAAAGTGGAGGCAGCGTAAGTTGTCGTCACCGAGGGAATCCCACGACTTTAGTCGTTGGGAGGAGGTCAAGCTGGCCACCCAAGACAACCTGAGAGGTCGGGCGAGGCACCAGCGTGGACCCGGAAGACCTTGAAGGATGTATGCGCACTTCCCCGAACGTATACAACCACTCCGCCCCCCGGGCCACTGGCAGGCGAACTTAGCCTGATTTGTCGATCTAAGCAAACATCCTTGTGAACCTCATCACTTTCACACCAATGTGTGTTCGCGAGACCCAAGTTGGAAAATCCCAAGGCCGCAATTCCCTCATAATCTAAGCGCACTCTACAAGCTCCCTCGTGGCTAAATTAGCAAAAAGAGAAACCAATTTTTCAGCACTTGACTTCCAGGTATAACCCAAGCTCCATTGGGCCGAATTAGTAGATAAGCGTTGCGCTAACTCACTCGATTCGAGAACTTTCGATATATAATCTCCGTAATTATCGTTATCAACTAAATATCCAGTTATCCCATGTTCCACTAGACTGAGTAGTCCACCCACGGCGCTTGCAACAACAGGTGTACCACATGATTGAGCTTCGAGAGCTACAAGACCAAAAGATTCACTTCGCGAAGGGACCACACAAACATCGGCGGCACGATAAAACGTTGACAGCAACTCATGCGGTTGAGGATCAACAAAGATCACTCGATCTTGAAGTTGAAGCTTGCCAACAAGTGAATGAAGATATCTAAGTTCCTCATCGCCTTTCGGCCCGCTTGGACCTCCTACGATAGTTAGCAATCCAGGAATGTCTTGCATCGCCTCAACAGCCAGGTGAGTGCCTTTGAGCGGTTGGATTCTTCCAACAAAAAGAGTAATGGGGGCCTTTTCATCCAAACCCAACGCCCGTCTTGCTTGGATTTTATCCCCAGGCGAAAAGAAAGCGTGGTCAACTCCCGGGGGCACTACAACAATGCGCGAAGGTTCAACTTCATAGAGTTCAACAATTTGATCTGCCTCAACACTGGATGAAGCAACTATTGCATCACAGCAACCCATAATTTCCGATTCTGCCTGTGCTCTCTCAACTTCTGCCATGAGATCAGGATTAGATTGAGCTTTCATCCGTTCCAATGTATGGAAAGTTGAAACTAACGGTACTTCTAGCTGGTGTTTTAGGATATGGCCTACTTTGCCTGACAGCCAGTAATTTGCGTGAATCACGCTCGGGAGCTCGTCGAGGCGCCCTACAACTTTGTCTGCAAACTCCTCGACTACTTCAATTAGATGCTCTTTGGCAGAAACTGACGCATCTTCAATTGCAATATTATGGACCTTCAGGCCGGGTTCAACTTCAACAACTTCAGGCCAGTCTTTAGACCAAGAGATCGTATAAACATCACAGTCGAATCCTAAGTGCGCTATTGACGCACTAAGCTCTCTAACATAGACGTTCATTCCCCCGCCATCTCCAATCCCCGGCTGGGCAAGTGGAGATGTGTGCATGGAGACAATCGCTATCTTGCTCATTTACCTTTTCAGTCTCATTTAGGTGTGGCGTTCTCTTTTCTGAACGACTGATAGATGGAGATGATGGCTTGTTTTTGTGACTCGCTTATCGACATATCTGAAAGTATCGCAGAGGTCAAGTCCTGATCGTTAGGATCTTTCTCCTCTAGGATGCCAGCACGAACATAGAGTGTTTCCGCTGATATTCTAAGTGCTTTAGCAATCTGTTGAAGGATTTCGGCAGACGGCTTTCTCAATCCACGCTCGATCTGCGATAGATAAGGATTAGATACGTCAGCCAGTTCCGCAAGACGCCTTAGAGAAAGGCGAGACATCGACCTTTGCTCACGAATAAAATCTCCCAACTCTCTCCAGTTGGTGGGTAACTCTTTCATTTGCTCTCCAATAGCGAATCGACGCTGGCCTCGCCAGTCTTATATCTACGTACTATTTCTTGGTGAAGTTTATCTATTGCGTCATGGAGCTTTGCCCGTTGATCTGAGATCCTAGCTTCAAGTTCAATGAGTCGCTCACCAATCTGTTTGACTTCCTCATCGCTAAGCTCTGGGAGCTTGTAAAGCTTGTCTGAACCTACGATTGAATCAAGTTCCTCTAACGAAAACTCATCAGTGTCGGGTGCAAGAAAAGTTGAAATGCGACCCGAGTAATGAGCATGTATCCTTGGCGATAGTATTCCTGAAAGGTTATCGACAATTAGTTCGAAATCCGACGAACCCCGACCTTCAGTACGGCGAGTTAAATCGTAGTAAACAACGTCAAGACGCCCGTGAATCATCCGGCGAATAAATGACAGCTCTACCTCTGCGCGTTCGCAAGCTTCCCTATGAACCCTCAGCTCAGCTATCGTAAGCGAAGAGAGCTCGCCGACTGCGGGTAGACTTTCAAGATTGAACTCCACCCAATAAATCGTACTAGCGTTTCGAAATTAATGCCCATCCGTTCTTGACAACATCTTGGCCGCCGCTCATTGCCTCAAAGCAATAAGCCCCATCGTCATCAACCTGATAAACCACTGTTTCCACGTCATTTCCAGGGAAAACGTTCTTGGAAAACCTTACTGCAAGGCGTTTGAGTCGGGTTGGGTCATCCCCACCCACCAATTTCACCACCGATTGGCCAGTCATTGCCATTGTGCAAAGGCCATGGGCAATTATTCCAGGAAGCCCCACGCTTTTGGCAACTGATTCATCCAAGTGAATCGGCATCAAATCGCCAGATGCCTTGGAATACCTAAAAGTCTGGTCATCATCAACGTGAATTGAGTGGGAGCCAACTTTATTAGCTCGGGCCTGCTCTGGGAAAGTATGGTCGGGCTTATCGGGTCCGCCACTTTCCCCGTCAGTCATTCCCCTAACAAAAAGCGTAGCGTAGCTCTCCACACGCAGCTGGCCGTCATCGGCCCCTCTCGACTCAACACGGAAAGCAACCCTTGTTCCAGATGAGCCTACCCTAACGTTGAATGCCTCTCCGGTTGTAATTATCTGCTCTCCAATCATCAGTGGAGAGTGAAAGTGCATATCTTGCTCACCATGGACGACCATCAGCATCGATTCTGCCGGAATCGTCTGAGAGGCTACTTGACCGAGCGCTTCAAAGGATGGCACTACCGCGAAAACAGGAGGCGCTATCTTCTCATAGGCTGGGTTAGAGTCGTTAGTAGCTTGTGCATAGGCCAAAGCCCTCTCAGCTTCAACAGTAAATTTCTTGGGCTCGGACTTTATGCCAAGCTTCGCCAGATCAATTGCCATTTTCTTCCCCCTGGTAGGTAATTTGGGTAAATACTACAATTGGACTTATGCGTGCGTAAAATCAATCGCTATACGTGTTGGTGGATGTGCTCAATTAGTTGCATACCGATAACGTCTAGCCGTGAACTCATTGAGTCTAAACGTGTCCCTAAGCTGGCTCCTTGGGCGTCAATACGTGCCCCTAAGCTAGCTCCTTGGGCGTCAATACGTGCCCCTAAGCTGGTTCCTTGGGCGTCAATCTTTGCATCAAGCCGCCCAATTTGTCCCGAAAGCTCACCGTAAACGCTGTCGATCTTTATATCAAGTTTGTCAATACGTGCCCCTAAGCTGGCTCCTTGGGCGTCAATACGTGCCCCTAAGCTGGCTCCTTGGGCGTCGATCTTTGCATCTAGCTGGGAGATACGGTTGCCTAGATCGGTTCCTTGGGCGTCAATACGTGCCCCTAAGCTGGCTCCTTGGGCGTCAATCTTTGCATCAAACTTTGAATCGAGCTTATTAAACTGGACTGTCAGATATCCAAATCCAGCCACCATCACTGAAAACATCCCAACCATAATTGCTGTATTTATCTGCACCTCGTGCATCCTCCTATTCTACTCTTAAATTCTTAGTGGAGCACTAACATAGACGAGGGGTGTGACAAGACTGCCAAGACTGGCGATAAGGTGAGCGTGAACCCCCTCGGCGCGCACCCCCCAGTCGGGCCTGCCCCCGTCGGCGGGCGCTGGGTTGCTAGGAAGCTTTAACTGCCGAAACTAGTTTTGCGAGTGAATCTTTCGCATCGCCAAATAGCAAGGTGACCTTAGGATCATAAAAAAGTTCATTGTCTATCCCGGCAAAACCAGGGCGCATAGATCGCTTTAGAAAGACAACCTGCTGGGCCCGATCAACATCTAATATCGGCATACCATAGATAGGACTTCCCACCATGTCCCGTGCCGCCGGATTGACTACGTCGTTAGCACCGACAACCAAAGCAACATCCGTTGACGGAAAGTCAGAGTTAATCTCATCCATTTCCTTTAGTTGCTCGTAAGGGACATCTGCCTCGGCCAACAAAACATTCATATGCCCAGGCATACGACCCGCAACCGGGTGAATAGCGTAATCTACTTCTACTCCCTTAGCTTGGAGTACGTCTGCAAGCTCCTTTACGGTATGCTGGGCTTGGGCAACTGCCAATCCGTATCCGGGTACGATAACTACTTTCTGGGCGTAGGCCAACATCGTGCCAATATCTTCAGCGCTTCCCGACCTTACCGGCCTATCTTCCCCGGAGCCTGATGCACCAGCACCAGATTCCTGCACCTTGCCAAATGCCCCAAATAAAACATTTGCAAGCGAACGACCCATTGCCTTACTCATCATTCGAGTGAGAAGAGTTCCTGAGGCACCAACCAAAGTACCTGCCACAATCAAGAGAACATTGTGCAAAACAAAGCCCGACGCCGCTACGGCAAGCCCAGTAAACGAGTTTAAAAGTGAGATGACAACAGGCATGTCTGCTCCACCAATCGGCAGTACAAACGCAATCCCAAAAAGAAGCGCGATTCCCGCCATTATCGCAAGTACGGGCGACGAAGTAGTGCTAAGCACCGTGCCACCGAGTCCCAATATCCCAAGTCCAATAAGACCATTGACGGCTTGCTGACCCTTATAGGTGATTGGAGTACCTGTCATCACCTCTTGCAACTTGAGGAAAGCAATGATTGAGCCCGAAAAAGATATGCAGCCTATTATCACCCCCAAAACGACTGCGACTTGTATCCAAATTGCCACACCTGAGTGAGCATGCTTTGTAAAGTCAGAAATATCCACTAATGCGGCAGCGCCCCCACCCACACCGTTGAAGGCAGCAACCATTTGAGGCATGGCTGTCATCTTTACCAGCCTGGCAACCGGAACCCCTATCACAACGCCTGCAGCAATGGCCACCACAATTAGGGCAACATTTGACACAGAACGGTTGACAAAAGTCATCGCAACTGCCACTACCATGCCAAAAGCCCCGATAGCGTTGCCATAACGCGCGGTTTTAGGGGAAGTAAGCCCTTTGAGAGCTAATATGAAACATACTGCCGCAAAGAGGTATGCGACATTTACGCCCGTTGCTATACTCATGACTTCTTCTCAGATTCTATTGCCACTAAACTTATGACTTCTTCTTAGACTTGAACATCTCTAACATGCGGTCAGTTACAACAAAACCACCAACAACATTGAGAGTTGCAAGAAACACAGCCGCTGTGCCCAGTACTTGCTGAGTAGTATTGTGTGCACCAGACAGGATTATAATAGATCCCACCAAGATAATACCGTGAACTGCATTAGTTCCCGACATCAATGGCGTATGCAAGATACTAGGAACTTTTGAGATTACCTCGAAACCAATAAAAATTGAAAGAACAAATACGGTTACTAAACCTAAAACTCCGCCAGTCACTTTGCTAATAACTCCTTAGTTGGACCGTGGCGAACTTCGCCTTTATAGACAACACACGTTGCGGAAACAACCTCATCCTCCAGATTGATCTCAAGTTGGCCCTCTTTGATCATTGGCAACAAGAAATTTACTAAGTTCTTCGCATATAGCTGGCTAGCATTAGTTGCTATCGCACTTGGTAGCTCTGAAGTGCCAATAATAGTTACGCCTCCCACATTTACATCTTCGCCATTCACCGTAAGCTCACAGTTGCCACCTGTGGACGCTGCCAAATCTACAATGATTGAACCTGGCCTCATACCCTCAACCATCTCCTTGGTAATGAGAATTGGAGCGCTTCGACCCGGTATTGCTGCGGTGGTAATCACAACATCGCAAGCCCTAACAGTTTCTCCAATCAGCTCTTGGAGCTTGGCTTGAAACTCGCTGGACTGCTCGCCAGCATAACCACCTTGGCCTTCTTGGACTTCCAAATTCAGTTCTACGAACTTTGCCCCTAGACTCTGAACCTCCTCCTTTACTGCGCCACGCACGTCATAGGCGCTCACCTGGGCTCCAAGGCGCTTCGCAGTCGCGATCGCTTGAAGTCCGGCAACACCTGCTCCCATTACCAAGACCTTGGCTGGGGGTATTGTTCCGGCCGCTGTCATAAGCATGGGGAAAAACTTCGGAAGCCTCATAGCGGCGAGCAGCACCGCCTTATACCCAGCTGCTGATGCTTGGGAAGAGAGCGAATCCATGGATTGGGCTCTTGATATACGCGGCAACAAGTCCATGGCAAACACCGAACAACCCTTGGAAGCAAGCTCCTTGATAACGTCTAGGAAACTCGCAGGTTGACCCGTTGAAATAAGCGTAGCTCCTGAGTTGATGCTCTTGGCCTCATCGAGCGTTGGTGGCAAAACCTTCAACACAACGTCCGCACTCGCTATTACATCGTCAACCGATGCTCCAGCGGTCTTGTAAGCTTCATCGGGAAAGAATGCCTCCAGGCCCGCGTTCGGGTAGACACTAACAGTTATGTCAGCATTCACTAGCTTACTAAGTGAATCAGGGGTCAGTGCGACCCTTTTCTCACCTGCACCAGACTCTTTGAAAACAGCTACTTTGATGCTCATAGACTAGTACAAACTTAGTACTATCAATCAAGCCATAGAGACGAAAGTTGCATGCCCGTCTCGAATAAGAAGATCACCTTCCTCGGTAACTTCCTCACCTGCCACTACCGCAAAACTACGGACCCCCAACTCTTCTAATAGCAAAGCACCATTGCGCGCCCGTCCAATATCAGACGTTCCGACAACAGAAGAAATTTCCACAACGGCTGTTACTTGATTCGATTTCCCAGGTAGCTTTCCCGATACAACTGCGTCTGACCTAAACAGTACTTCTCTAGCCCTATTACGAAGCTCAGGACTAGCCTTCGCCAGCAGACGGTCGATATCCCGTCTCTTCATCACTTTTGCATTATCAACCAACTCATAAAGATAGTCATCTACGTCGAGGCGGAACCTCATCTCCTTGAACTCACCAATAACTTTGTCTGTCCTGGCTGCATGGTAAATCATCTGCTTCACCAAAGCGTCCATGCGCTCGGTTAGACGATCCATGCGCTCGGTTAGACGATCCATGCGCTCGGTTAGACGATCCATGCGCTCGGTTAGACGATCCATGCGCTCGGTCAACGCATCAATCCGTGCCGTGAGGCGAGCGTCCATTTCAGTTATTCGAGCGTCCATTTCAGTTATTCGAGCATCCATCTCCGTGAGACGGAGTTCGATCCCGGAAATACGCTGAGGAACCTCTAGCAGTTGCTCTGTTAGAACCTCCTTACGGACATCATTCCTGAATGCTTCGTCACTGCGTAGTGCAGCGATGAAACGACCACGCTCTTCGGGAGTCAAGGGAACCGGAATTTGAGTCACAACCATAAATTATACCAACCTTTCTTAGAAACTGCCCCAAGACACTACAGGGTGGGTAAGACAATTCTGAGAAACAATTACTAAAGCCCTTCCCTCGTGTCGAGATCCGCGCGGTTGTGTGTTCCCAAGTTAACTTTGGTACCCCAAAATAAAGCATTAAAACAAAGGAGCCGCAACCTTTCGCAAGGTTGCGGCTTCTTCTTGAGTAAAGCTAGCTAGAGGCGATCGCTATGATGGCGCTTGAGCTTGTAGGACCTGGTGTCGTCTCCAGGGTCGGAGTTGGTGTGCCATCTCCGAAGGAGTAGATCGATCCATCAAGACCAGCAACCCAGTAGCCCTTGCCGTCAGGCGTTAGAGCAATACCAGTTACTGAGTTAGGACTTGACAAGCTTCCTGCTGGTGAACCATAGAACGGTGCATCGCCGAAGGCATACACTCCACCATCCATACCTACCATCAGATAACCTTTGTCATCAATGCTCGGAATCATTCCAACGATTGGAGCTGCTGGGACGAAGGAGTTGGAACCACCTGCAGCCTGTGCTGGATTGATCTGGCCTGACGAGCCATAGAATCCTGCATCACCGAAGGCGAAGATCCCGCCATCAGCCGCTACCATCCAGTAGCCCCTGCCATCAGTCGTTGGAACTAGGCCAACTATCGGCTTGTTAGGCATGAAGGAGTTCGAACCACCTGCAGCTAACGCTGGGTTGATCTGACCAGAAGAACCTACGAAGGTAGCATCACCGAAGGCAAACACACCACCGTCTGATCCAACCATCCAGTAACCCTTTCCAGTGGAAGTCGCAACGATTCCAACGATTGGCTTATTAGGTACGAACGAGTTCGAACCGCCTGCTGGCAATGCCGGATTAATCTGGCCTGAAGAACCTTCAAATACTGCAGTCCCGTAAGAGAACACTCCACCGTCAGCACCAAGCAGCCAGTAACCAGCTCCACCAGGGGCAACTGCCATAGCTACCATAGGTGCATTCAAATTCAGGTTAGAAGCATCTCCAAGGTTTGTAGGCGCATTGCCATAGTCATAAACCTTGCCATAAGCACTCAAGGTGAAGAATCCACCGTTACCAGGTGCAACATATGCAAACTGATCAGCAGAAGATGTAGCAGACGATCCAGCAGCATTCACAACTGTTACGTCTTGCGGACCTGAGCCTGCTGGGGAGGTAACGGTGATTGAAGTTGCTGAGTTGACAGTCATGCTGGTACCTACTGCTGGGCCAAAGTCCACGCTTGTAGCCACACACGTAGCCGGGCTACCTGCAACTTCAAATCCAGTACCAGTGACAGTTACTACTGTTCCACCTAGCGTAGATCCAGTATTCGGAGAAATACCGGTAACTGTCGGGATTGCACAGCCTGAGTAGGTAAATGTATCAGCAGAGGATTTCGCTGATGTGCCACCTGCAGTAGTAACAGTGACATCAACAGCACCAGCAGTACCCTTAGGACTTACAACCGTAAGAGAGGTTCCCGCGGAGTTCACAGTTACGCTGGTTCCGGCAGTTGCACCAAAGTCAACCGCGGTTGCACCAGTCAGATTCGTACCAGTTACGGTAATCGTCTGACCGCCAGCCGTAGTGCCACTGTTAGGTGATACTGCAGTAACTGTTGGAGCAGGAATAACCGCGTAGGTGAACTGATCTGCGGAAGACTTGGCTGAGGTACCACCAGCAGTTGTCACAGTTACATCTACAACTCCAGCTGCTCCCGCTGGGGAAGTAGCAATTATCGTTGTGTCATTCTTTACAGTGACTCCAGTTGCTGGAGTGCTACCAAAGTCAACAGCTGTAGCAGCTGTGAGTCCAGTACCTGTAACAGTCACCGAAGTTCCGCCATTAGTTGAACCCGTGCTGGGCGAAATTCCCGAAACT
>JAKAVM010000066.1 GCA_021827485.1 Actinomycetes bacterium | reverse complement strand
TTGTGCAACATCAAGCAATACGTCCACAAGGTGATCTGCGAGTAGATTTACTTCATCCACGTAGAGCACGCCATTGTGTGCGTCGCTCAGAATCCCTGGCTTAAAAACTTGCTCACCGCTCTCAAGCAACTTCTTCAATTCAAATCCACCAACGAGTCGATCTTCAGTGGCACCAAGCGGGAGCTCACAAAAGTGTGATTCCGATGAGAGCAGTTGTGAAACTCCACGAGCTAGCGTCGTCTTCGCTGCACCCTTCTCTCCCCTCAGGAGAACACCACCTAACGATGGATCAATGCAGTTGAGGATCAAGGCAAGTTTCGCATCTTCTTGTCCAACAATTGCCGAAAAAGGATAATTCAAGGGAGTTTGCGACATTGTGGCAATTCTAGTGCTATCTCCAGAATTTATCCCGCTTGCGACCTCTTCGCCTTCTTCAAGCTGGCGGTGATCCCAAATGCCCTTTTTTGACCGACTATTGTAGGATAATTGACCGACTGTTGTAGGATAATTGACCGACTATTGTAGGATATTTTGGGATCAAGTATGGACAAGAGAATCATCACCATGAATTTAGAGGCAGTAATTGCCGAGCGTTTAACCGAGGAACCTGTAGTTATATTAAGTGACTTCTCTGATGGCTAAAGCCACCAGCTTCTTTTCAAGCTGACTCAAGCAGCCAGAAGGGCCAGTCCAGCCCTAAGAATTGTTTTGGCAGCATGTTCGTCGGCAGTGGCGCTATAACCGCACCTTTGACTTGGGGAGAAAATCTCCAGCTTTTTCAGGATTGACAACAGGTTTGGCCCGTCTTACCATGTTCTTTACTTTCAAGTCTTCAACTGCTATTACGTCATAATCTCTAACAAGTTTGCAAGCGATCTTGTGATGAAAGTCTCGTCTTTGATTGGCGACCTTACGGTGTCTACCGGCAACAGTCTCTCTAGCAGCCCGGCGATTGGAAGAACCTTTTTTCTTTCCACTAAGAACCCGTTGGGATTTAGCCAGCCTCTCGGCACCAGTCCGTTGCCACCTGGGGTTTTCAATGTGTTCACTATCAGAGGTGGTAAGAAAGCTTACGATTCCTACGTCAATGCCCACAGCCTTTCCTGTTTCGGGCAATGGCTTTACCGGTACCCCATCACAAGAGAGAATCAAATACCATCTACGTCCCTCTCGTTTGACCGTAACTGTCTTTATATACCCTTGGACTTTACGGTGGGCGGTTACCTTTACCTCTCCAATACCTTGAAGATAAACTCTCGAAACATCCTGTCTAAACTTGCAGCCATCACCATCACTTGGCCACTCAATAGAGTTGAATCTACTCAAACTCTTGAACCTTGGATAACCAGGACTTTCGCCAGCTCTAAGACGACGAAAGAAACCTTCAAAAGCCTTGTTGAGCCTTCTCAAAGTAGCTTGCTGGGAAGAAAAGGACCAAATAGCAATATCAGGGCGAAGTTTTCTAATATCTCTAAGTTGAGCCGACTGAGTGTTATAGCTAACCGGAGCCTTAGGGCGTTCTTGCGAGTAATAGAGTCGAGATTTTCTAACAGTTATCTCATAAGCCTGTCTGCGTTCGGCCAGGGCTGCATTGTAAAGCTCGCAATGAGCATGAAGACACTGTTCCAAGGACACATTTTGTTTAGCGTTGGGGCGCAGGCGAAATTTGTAGGAACGTCTCATTGTCTAAGATCTTACTTTTTGGGTGAGACAATCATTGAGGATATTGGGGCTTTGCCCCAAACCCCGATTCCCCTGACGGCTTCAAGCCACAGTCCCCTCGGGGTGTTTTGATGGTTCGCTCGCTATGAAGGACGTGAGCCCGATACCGATCGAGCAACTGTATTAGCAACACTAAACGGTGCCCTCCAGGCTCGACAAGGACTGAAAACAGTTCGGCCCAACCGGGCTAAACTGCGACGGGCAGTGAGAGACCTCATCGCCAATTGATCTCTCAACGACATAACATGTCCACTGCCATGGCACATTAATCGCCTGGTCGGAAGATACCGCCCTACTTAGAGACTTTGAGCGTAGTACAGCCCAAGCAAGAGTCAATAGTGTTGCCATTCACAGCATCGCTAACAGTTGTGACCCCAAATTTCGGCTTTGAAGGCACTCCGAGGGCGTGCAAGCCTACTTCCGCTGGAATCGGAGCATCTATTGTTACCATCCAAACTGGCGTATTGGGATCAACGGAAGCATTCCCAACCTCACCAAATAAGTTAGACGCTGACCTGTAGGACATCAGCTGAGAATAGATTGGATAAGACGGTAGTGTTGCCGATGCATTCTTGTTATGAAGTCTTAGGAATGGCACAAGTAAGCTCGTGAGCCCGCTCCAAGCGGCTTGTTCTGCCTGAGAGCGGGTAATCAAGCCGTTCCCCGCAAGGTGTGCACCACTAGTAGCTGGAGAGCTAGGAAACTGTGACCGAACTTGGTCCACAAACTGTTGATTACACACTTCATCCATGGCTTCACAATGGGCCAATCCCGGTACAGTCTTTGCACAGTTCGATGCAGTTGTCTGTGAAGACATACACTTTTGAAGCAAGCTCTGGTCAACTCCATTGACGACTACGTCTCCATTGGCCGCGGTGATCTTAGAGTAGGGAGCATCGGATACAAAGAACCCTGGACCACTTGTAGCATGCGAAGCACTTGGTATAGCGACAAATATACCTATGTTGGCGGTAGTGGGCTTCGCACATGTTGAGCCCTCGTCGCGAATTTATCCATGACTCGTAGACCACCTCGAAATGTAGTTTGCCTGCCACTGACCACTCAAACAACTTCCTGTCGGAAAACTCGAATTCCCGCATGGATCATCAATGTGCTGTTCTTGCTGCAAAACTCACTGCAACAGTGCTCAGGGCAAGAATTATGGAAAAATATCTAGCTGAAATCCGACGTACCAGCGCAAACATTATCATGCAACCAACCTACCCCCCATCCATTTGTCAAGATTCATTCGCCTTGGCTCTCGGTCCAACCCTCATACTCTAAAATAGCGCCACGCAACATCCCTTGCGCTTCGGGTGAAGCATCCCATAGACCTCGCTGTTGTGCTTCAGTGAGTCGAAGCGCAATAGATTCAAGGGCGTGTGGATTGTGCTCTTTGAAGAAGTCACGTACTTGACTGTCACCAACATACTTTTGGGTTATTCCCTCATACATCCAATCGTCAACTACTCCGGTAGTTGCATCGTATCCAAACACATAATCAACAGTTGCCGCCATCTCAAAGGCACCTTTGTAACCATGATTTTGCATTGCACCTATCCATTTCGGATTCAAAACTCTAGAGCGCATGACCTTCGCCGCCTCTTGTGCTAGAGTCTTTAGTTTCGGAGACACAGGATTAGAGCTGTCGCCAAAGTAAGCTTTGGGTGATGATCCTGATAAGTGTTTAATTGCAGCAACAAGACCACCATGTTCTTGCATATAATCATCAGAATCGAAAATATCGTGCTCACGATTATCTTGGTTTTTCACTGCGATCTCAATGCCAGCAATCCTTCTCCTGATTGAAGCTTGACTAAGTATTCCTTCAAGCGAATCACTATAAGAGTACTCACTCCATTTGAGAAAAACTTCGCCTAAGTCCTCTATACCCTCCCACTGACCCGACTCAAGCAGGGCCAATATTCCAACCCCGTACCCGCCAGGTTTAGGGCCAAAAACTCTGGGATCGACTCGTTCTATTGAGTTGCGGAATTCACATGCAAGAGGATTAAATTCATCTGGCTCATCCAGTAATTCAACCAACTCAACAGCTCTATTGAAGAGTTCAATCAAATTTGGAAAGGCATCTCTGAAAAAGCCAGAGATACGAATAGTCACTCCTACCCTGGGTCTACCAAGTACCTCCCGATCAATTACTTTCAAACCAGTAACTCTTGCGTTTACTTCATCCCAAAGTGGTTCCACTCCCATCAAGGCCAAGGCATGCGAAATATCATCCCCTGCCGTGCGCATAGTAGCAGTACCCCACACTACTAATCCTACTGATTTCGGATAACGGCCTTCTTCGGAAAGGAATTTCTCTACCGTAGACTGTGCAAGTTTTGAACCAACTTCATATGAAAGAACCGATGGTATCGCCCTGGGATCAAGTGAGTAAAAGTTTCGCCCGGTCGGAAGTACGTGAGCCATGCCGCGAGTTGGAGCTCCACTTGGCCCCGGCGAAATATATTTTCCATCAAGACCGCAGATGAGAGAGTTGATCTCGTTCGATGTCTTATTCAATGCCGGAACCAAGGTGCTACAAATCCAGCACTCAAGCTTATAGAGCTGGGACAAGCTGTCGGGTGCGTCCCACAGAGAATCTATTTGAAAATCGGGTGCGTCCCACAGAGAATCTATTTGAAAATCGCAAGCTGCAAGCTTCTCAACTCTATCTCTGCACAGTTGCTCAAGGTGATCAATATCTGAACGACTAGTACTTGACGGGTCAATTGAGTGCTGCCGTGCAACGACATAGCGTAGTGAAGGAATAGAACCTTGGGGAAGACGTGTGATCTCTAAGATTAGATCCACAAGGAGGGTCTCGCGTGGAGCCTGGCCCAATACATGGAGCCCTCCACGGATCTGGGCATCCTTTAGCTCACAAAGATAACCATCTATCTCCCCAATAAGATCATCAAAACCCTCATCACCGAAATTATCCCAATCATTATCTTCATTTAGGCCAAGTTCTCGGTGCATTGACGATTCAACTAAACACTCCCATAATTCACGGCGAATCGCGGGCAGCTTAGCTGGGTCCAAGGTAAGTATCTTTGCATGTTCATCTAACAATGACTCAAGGCGAGAGAGATCACCATAACTTCCTGCTCTTGTCATTGGAGGAACTAAGTGGTCAATAATTACTGCATGTGAACGCCTTTTAGCCTGGGCCCCCTCGCCCGGATCATTGACTATAAAAGGATAGAACAGGGGAATGTCGCTACTGGCCAAGTCAGGGAAGCACTCATTTGACAGGCCAACTCCTTTACCCGGCAGCCACTCTAAATTCCCGTGTTTGCCCATGTGAACTATGGCATCTGCTTGAAACACCTCTTCGATCCAGCGATAAAACGCCATGTAATGGTGAGTGGGTGGCAGATCCGGAGAATGGTATATTGCTATAGGATTTTCGCCATAGCCTCTTGATGGCTGGATACCAACATAGATATTTTCCCCAAAGTGGAGTCCAGCAAATCTGAAGCATTTCGAGTTGAGGTCATACCCGACCTTTCCAGGGCTCTCTCCCCATGAATCAATCATTAGCTTTTTGGTTTCGTCGCTTAGCGTCAAAAACCACCTCTCGTACTTATCCAAACTGTAATAATTGTTGGTAGACGAATTAGTTAGAGCATTCATTAACATTGTTGGCGAGTCGGGCAACTCACTCAGAGAGTAATCTTGCGACACTAATGCTTTAAGGAATTCAAGTACCGACGCAGGAGTGTCAAGTCCAACCGCATTTCCAACCCGGCTTTTCTTGGTTGGATATGCGGATAAAATGATAGCAATCTTTTTCTCTGAGTTCTTTTTAGAAGACAGCTTGGCAAAACGGGCGGCAATCCCAGATATGCGTTCGATACGATCATCAACCGTGCGGTAAGAAGTAACGGATTTCCCTATCCGAATACCGTCATCAACTACCTCTTTGAATGATCCAGTTGTAGAAATAATTCTTCCATCAAACTCTGGAATAGCCACAGACATAGCAACATCTATCGGGCTAAGACCTATCTTGCTTGCTCGCCACTCCTCTTGAGAATTGGTTACTGCGATCGCCTGGATGACAGGAACCCGTAACTCTTCAAATATATCAGCTCGCCACTGGAGAGAATCTTGTCCCGGGACGGCTCCATCGGCTGTCCACATAGTGCTTTGGGGGCTATCTTGCCCCAACTTAGCTCCACCAGCTGCCCACATCGTAGTAACGATACAGTTGGCACCTATTTGCTCAATTAGTCGCCTTACCCCATCACCATCAGCACCTCTTAAACTATAGGCAAAAATTCCAACCGCATTACATTGCCTTGAGCGCAAGGATGTTAATAGAGTTTCAAGCGCAAGAGTATTACCAGCAAGATATAGTGCGCGATAAAAAATTACCGCAACAGTAGGACATGATTTATCAATGACCAAATCTCCCATAAACCCAAAACGTTCTACCTGCAATGGCTCCAACACCTCGTAGCTCTTACCGAGACATTTTCCCGCCACGTAGCACAAGAACCGCCTAAAGTTTTCGGCCCCGCCTATTGAAAGATAGCGAAAAGCCCCTTGGAGTAGTTCTCTATCGATGTTACTTAGACTATGCAGCTCCTCATCTTCTAAAGATTCCCCTGATAAGGCAATCAGTATAGTGGCTTGTTCCGTGCATATAGACTGCAATAACTTTAGTCCTTCGAGACATTCGCCAGTACCGCCTAGCAAGCGAACAATGACGAGTTGCTTGTTTCTAAGGGTTTCTCTAAGCACATGATAATTTCCCAATGGGGAAAAGATAGCCTCTGGACTCACACATGTAATCTCGCCAACCAGCTGATTGAACTCATCCAAATAGGTGAGCAAAGTTAGAAAGTCTGAATCTATATTGGATATATAAAGACAAGAATCACTCTCAATCATTGCATTAACTCTCTGTAGTTACGGGGCCAACAAGCAGTTCAAGAATTCGGTTCATATCAAGTGACCTATTCAGGGGTAAGACCAACAAGCAGTTCAAGAATTCGGTTCATATCAAGTGACCTATTCAGGGGTAAGACCAACAAGCAGTTCAAGAATCCGGTTCATATCAAGTGACCTATTCAGGGGTAAGACCAACAAGCAGTTCAAGAATCCGGTTCATATCCAATGATCTATCCAACAACTGCGCGATCGAATCGAAATAAGCATTTCTCATATCGGAGTAGCTCAAATCGCTGGGAACAAATGGCTTTTCTCTTTGCATCGCGACATGATAAAGAAATGCCTTACGAAAGTCGTCATTTTCAAATATTCCATGCAGATTACTTCCAAAAACTCGCCGATTCGGAGAAATAGCACCTTCTCGCTCAAATGGCCTACTGGTTGTAGGTTGACTAGTTGGTTCAGAAAGCGACTTTGATACAGGCGATCTCTCCTCTTCAATACCCTTAGACTCCAACAGGCAAAATGGCTCCAAATTATCCTCAGGAGTCGTGATGCCATGATGAATCTCATATCCAATCACCTGTGGTGCACCAAGGCACCAAGGCCCTAGTTTCCCGATTCTTTGGCGTGTAATCTTCGATGGGAAGAATTGTGTTTCGCACTCAAGTAATCCAAGCCCGAGAGTCTCACCGTTGTGTGATTCTACGTCGTCAACTATTTTTGAGCCCAGCATCTGATAACCGCCACATATTCCTAAAATAATTGATCCATTACGATAAGCGTTCCAAATTGCTGGTTCAAAACCCAATTGTCTCAGCCAAGCGAGATCAGTAACGGTAGATTTTGACCCAGGTAGTATCAATAGATCTGGTACTGATAACTCTGCTGGACTTTTTACAAGACGAAGGGAGAGACCACTTTCGCCAACCAATGGTTCAAAGTCAGTGAAGTTAGATATATGGCCCACACCAATGACCGCTACATCTAATACTGAAGCCGATCTGGAAGTCTGATCAAAAAGAGAACCTAGCGACATTGAATCTTCACGATCCAGTACAAGACCTCTCTCGAAAGCAATTGTCCCAAGAAAGTCCATTGAGGTCAACCGAGAAAGTTTGAGAATTGCGTCATCAAGTAAGCGTGCATCCCCGCGAAACTTATTGATCATAAAACCTTTTACCAACGAGCGCCTCTCTGACGGAAGCAGTTCATAGGTTCCATAGAGATGGGCAAACACACCGCCGCGCTCAATATCACCTACCAGAAGAGCCGGAACTTCTAACAGGCAAGCCAGCCCTAGATTGACTAGGTCATTGTCCATCAAATTGATCTCCGCGGGGCTGCCTGCCCCTTCAAGAATTACAAAATCTACTTCTTTGCTTAGGGACTCAAAGCTGGCTAGAACCGTAGGAAGAAGCTCAGCTTTAATGGCTTGAAATTCAACTGCGTCAACTTCTCTTGTTGCCACTCCGCGCACGATCAATTGGGAAAGTCGCTCACCTGTGGGCTTGAGTAAGATTGGATTCATCTCCACACTAGGTAAGATCTTGGCAGCCATGGCCTGGGATGCCTGTGCTCTGCCGATTTCAAGGTTCTCATAGGTGACAAAAGAGTTTAACGACATATTCTGGCCCTTGAAAGGCGCCACTTTATATCCTTTTGATGCCAGCCACCTACAAAGTCCCGCTACTATCGTAGATTTACCACTATCACTCGAAGTCCCAGCGATAAGGATCCCATTGCTCATAGTTGTAGACCTCGCCCTAGACCCGCCAAGAACTAATCTTGTCTAGTGCGATTCGAAACTTTTCCAAACCATCTTCATTTGGTACTGCAACTCTTACATAATCATCCATACCGAAACTCGTACAATCTCTTACGACTACTCGTTGCCCTGCAAGAAGACATCGAAAAAGTGCCCCGGATGCGGGATTGAGTTGCGCGCCCGATGCGGGATTGAGTTGCGCCCTCAATGCTTGATAGTGGGGCTCTTCAATGATATTAGATAATTGAGCCAGATTGAACTGAGGTGTTTGTACGCAAATGTAATTTGCGTCTGATCTGATATATGGGAGATCGAACTCGTCAAGCACTTCGATTAGCTTACTGCGATGTCTATCTACGCATGTCTTTACCTGTTGCAGATCAAGGTTTTCTATAAGTTCAGGAATTATCGCGCAAGCCAAAGCGTTTATTGACCATATCGGGATTCGAGATTCTAACTCATATGCAATTTTATCGTCTTGGACTATTATGTAGCCGATTCGTAAACCCGGACAGGCCAAAAGCTTAGTCAATGAACCTAAAACTATAGATCCGCTTTCATAATCCTTTCTTGACCATTTGCCACTTGCAAGCTGGAAAAACGCCTCATCCCAAACTTCACTACGACTCTCCTCTGAGGCAAGCTGCCCAGTGGGATTATTGGGATTAGAAGCAAAGCGGGGAGCGGATTCGTCTATCTGCGCCAAGTAGCGTTTGTAAAGAGAGAACTCCGGCTCTTCAACCCATCCGCAAGACAGATACTGCGCTACTATCGCAATTGCTTCAGCACCTCCGTTGGTCAAAATCACAGACGACGATTTGACTCCTAATGCTTCAGCGAGTGCTTCACGCGCTTGGGAACTATTGGGATACTTTGAAATCGAATCTAAATGACTCTTTGCAATTCCAACTACGTCGGGAGGATTTGGATTTAGGCTAACTGAAAGATCTAAGACATCGTTGTTCGATACATTGAGAAGTCTAGCTACTGTGTCACCATCACCTCCGTGTATATCCCTAGTGAACCTCCCCTTGCCTAGGGAAGGGGCTTGCGGCTGCTCTTGGCTCATAAGTTTGACTGACCAATTCGTGAAAATGCCTGGCCACAATACTTACAAATATAAACAAAAAGCCTGGCAAATATGCCTATAGACATACATAGGACTAAGGCCCTTTGCTGTAGTTGGCGAGATAACTTTATCGCCAAAGCAATGTCTCTTACTTGCCCAGCCGGTCCGAAACCAAGTATAGGACGCTCTTCGACACCATGAGGATATATTGTTGTCCCACCTAAAGTAATTCCCAATGCTCCGGCAAAGGCACCCTCAATAAGACCCCCATTAGGAGAGGGGTGGTCCCGAGATTGCGTTCTAGCGATCTTAGAAATTCTCTCACGGACCTCGGAATCGCCAGCCAAGCTCTTGACTATCAGATAAGAGATGCGAGCTGGCAACCAATTAGCCACGTCGTCAGCCCGAGCGCTTGCCCATCCAAACTTCCGATATCGTATATTCGAATAACCTACCATTGCATCCATGGTATTGATGGCACGATATATCATAAAGCCCGGCGCTCCATAAAGTGCCCCCCAAAAGAGCGGCGCTACAGTTGCATCAACGGAGTTTTCGGCTAACGACTCAATGGTGGCCCTTGCAACCTCCGAGACAGACAACTCCGCGCTATTGCGCCCGACTAAACTTCGTAGTTGCGCTCGGGCACCTTCAAGATCGTTACCAGCAAGCATATCATGATTAGGCCCGGCAAGCTTGTCCTCATTAGAGCCTGCAAGCATGTCCCCATTAGACCCGGCAAGCTTGTCCCCAATAGAGCGGGCAATTTTGCGCAGCGAGTTACCCGACAACGATAAGTAACCTGCAAGTGCGGTAAGCGCTATCCCAACAACTCTTTCGGCTAGTCTTGAACCAAGTTTACGATTCAGACCAATCACGGACGCTAACGTAAATAAAGCGAACTTGAGTATGGAGGTGGCAATCCACGCTAAACAAACACCTACAACAAAATAAGCAGCACCCAGGAATCGCGAATCTCGAAATAGCTTTCGCTCAAGTGAGTTCATTGCTCCCCCAAACCAGGCGACTGGATGGATCGAGCTTCGGGGATCTCCAAAAAGACCATCAAGCCCTACTGCTAAACTAAGCCCTATCACCACCCGATCACTATAGGGTTCCTCGATACGTACAACAACAAAGAATGTAACGACAATACTTGCAACCGCACCACTAGAGGGCTCCCCAATGCGCACAAGCAGCCAGAAGACCTACTGTTTCAAGTATTACGCCTGCAGCTCCGAGGACATCTCCAGTAAAGCCTCCAATACGTCGCATGGCGAGGTATAATATACCAATGCCAGCAATCAGCGCCAGACAGATTGCCACTCCTCCGGTCCTCCACTGCCACACAATCACAAGCCCCGCGCCTAACACGACGCCTAAACAAGACAGCAACAAGCTCATCTGATTTCTAATCCCGAGTTTGGTTATTTTATTCCGGGCCCCAAATGCGCTAACAAGCCCGCCCTCGGCCTTGGCATAGGGCATGACAGTCAAGCTCGCTGACATAAGAGAACGAGATACGCACCATAGACCAGCCAATAGTAAAATCGAACTTCTAAGATTTAGGCTAAGCGATACTAAAGCTCCAAATCTCCCAAGAAGCGTCAGTGCAATCACTATAACTCCATATGCCCCGATATCTGGCTTAGTCATGATTTCCAAACGACGAACGCGTTCAAATTCATACTTCGACTGCTCTACTTGAACCGTTAGGCCATTTGAGTCGGTCGCCTGGCCCTTCGCTTGGCCCTGTACGTGGCCCTGTGCTTGAGAGAAATCATCACCGAGTCCGTGAGCCAAAAGTCCATCAGCGCAGTCACCCAGGCCATCGAAGTGCAACATACCCGTGATTAGAAGATCGAATGCTATAACAACTATTGAACCTACGACCGGCCCAAATACTCTCGAAGCAAAATACCATATTATCCCGAGCAAGGCTCCAATCAGGACACCGACAAGCGGAAACCACGGAACAGCGCTTGGCGACGGAGAACTAGGCCCACCAAATACCGTCAAAAAGCCAAAAGCTTTCTCAAACCCCGATCCCTGTCGTATTGATCTCTTTTTCAAATAACCACTTTCTACCCTGTGCCCTGCGCCAAGTGACCTACGCCCTGTCTCCTGTGCCCTACGCCCTGTCTCCTGTGCCCTACTCCCTGTGTCCTCTACTAACTCGATTTCGAATCGAGTCCACCAATTTTCATTGGGATACCAGCAACGACAAACCAAACTTGATCTGCCAGGCCAGCAATGTAACGATTCAAGTCTCCAAGTGCATCTCGAAAAGCCATACCTGACTGATAAGACGGATGAACTCCCAGCCCTACTTCTTCAGAAACTACTACGCTGTGACCTTTGCGAAGTCTTAGCGCTCTACCAATATCTGCGTAGTCAAGATTATAACTTTCCAACCCGGCCAACCAGGACCCTAGCGAATCTATCAAAATTACTCCTTCGGTCCTAAATACACTTGAAATCAATTCAGAGACGCCCGTAATCTCTAGCGTCTCCCATCGTTGTGGCCTCCTGCGCCTATGGGCATCAATTCGAACTGCCATCTCTCCATCAGTAACCTTGCCCGTGGCTAGGTAGGTAACTTTTGGCACCAAATCAAACCCTTTGCGCATTTGAGCTAGGTCTTGCCCTAAAGATCTCTCAAACTCACAAGCTTGCAGCTCTGCCAGCTCTGATTTTCCTGATCTAGCTCCTCCTAAAATGACCGAAAGCATGGCTTTAGCATAACGCGTAGACCCCACACGTTGCTCGAAGAGCTTTTTGGGCAAAAAGCTTCGATCAGCCCCACTTGGCAACCCCAAAAGAATCGGCCTGTCCTATTTTACAAAAGTAATAGTAAAGTGGCTCAAATGAGCGAGAAACTAGAGCCGAATGCATCAGTGAGTGGTGCGCATACAGGTGCGATACCAGCTCTATCCGCCAAGAAGCCCAGACCACAGTCACTGGTGCTAATCAATACCGGCCACGGCAAGGGCAAATCCTCCGCCGCTTTTGGGATTATGGTCAGGGGATGGGCAAGGGGATGGCAGATAGGAGTTATCCAATTCATCAAGGGTGGTAAGTGGAAAACCGGAGAACGAAAACTCGCGGATCATCTAGGAATCGAATGGGCAACACTTGGAGATGGCTTTACCTGGGAATCGACTAACCTTGAAGAAACTGCCAACAAAGGCCAGGCAGCCTGGAGACGCTCTGCTGAAAAATTAGCCTCAGGTGAGTACGATTTATTGATACTTGATGAGATGACCTACGCTATCAAGTATGGCTGGGTTGAACTTTCAGAGGTTTGTGAAGCCATTAGGAATCGTTCGCCTAAAACTAACGTAGTGATAACTGGCCGAGATTGTCCTCAAGAGCTAGTTGACATAGCTAACACCGTGACCGAAATGAAAAAAGTGAAACACGCCTACGATCAAGGGATAGGCGCAAAGAAGGGTATTGAATACTGAAACTCGGTCCTAGATTAGTCATAGCCGGGACCCACTCTGGATCCGGAAAAACTACTGTTGCAACTGGATTGATGGCGGCTTTACGAAAGAGGTCTTTGTCGGTGTCGAGTGCAAAAGTTGGACCTGACTTTATCGATCCTGGATATCACTGCCTGGCCACAGGACAACTACCTAGAAATCTCGACGAATGGATCTGTGGTTCCGACGCTATTCTTCCACTTGCAGCTAGAGCGTTTGGAAGTTCATCTATCCTTATTATAGAAGGGGTAATGGGGCTTTTTGACGGAGCGGTTATCAATGGGCCAAGTGCGTCTACTGCATCTATTGCCGACTTGACTGATTCGCCGGTACTTTTGGTGGTCGACTGCTCAAATCTTGGTCAAAGCGTGGTTGCGTTAGTCCGGGGTTTTCTAGACCATCATCCAAGCGGTTCGCATTACTTCCAGGCGGATGGCCATAAAGATCAGGAAGATCAGAAAGATCAATCGAACGCCCATAAGAGCACTATAGAAAATGAGAACACAAACGAAGTGTCCATTTCGAAACCTTCAATCGTCGGAATTATCTTGAATAAAGTTGCTAACTCGTCACACGCACAGCTCCTAGTTGAGAGCCTATCTTCGACGCCTGTTCCGATACTTGGAATTCTATATCGTGATGAGCGATTTCACTGGCGCGACCGCCATTTAGGGTTAATTCCTGTAGTCGAACACCCCGAGACAATCTCTAGCTCCCTGGATGTACTGGCAGGAGCTATTGAAGAGTCTTTGGATCTTGATGCAATATATAAACTAGCTATTCAGGCAAGCTCCATCCAGACATCTCCCCCACCTCAAGCTGACTTTGTCGGTAATGTCCAAATAGGTGTTGCAAGTGGACCGGCATTCTCTTTTCTCTATCAAGACAATATTGAACAGCTCCAAAATGCTGGGGCAGAGATAGTTGAATTCAATCCGCTATCCGATGAAACTCTACCTATTGGTGTTCAAGGATTGCTAATAGGCGGAGGGTTCCCAGAGACATATGCCAAGGAATTGGGAGGCAACATAAGCCTGAATCGCTCACTAGCCAATGCTGCAAGTTCCGGAATGCCGATCTGGGCTGAGTGCGGAGGAATGGCTTGGTTAGCAAAGTCTTTAGACTCAGTTCCCATGAGTGGCGTAATAGACGCATCCGTTAGCATGTCAGTCAAGCTTATCTTAGGTTATCGCCGAGCCCAGCTCCAAGCGGATTGCCCAATCGGCGTTAGTGGAACCAAATTGCTTGGACACGAGTTTCACTACTCCAACATTGAGCCTCAAGGCAGTGGACTCACCGTCACCGGGCGGAACTTTCAAGATTACTGCGGATACGCATCTCCTAGCCTTTTTGCTAGCTACTTGCATCTACATTTAGGTTCGAATACTCTCCCAGCGGAAAACTTTGTAAGAAGTTGTGTGAATGCCTCACAAATTAGAAATTGTTAACAATGTTACGTTGGATCCCAAGACAATCGATCAATTGGTTTATAGCAGCCCTTGTAATGGCGGGCTTCACTGCAATTAACACCGATCCTGGCGCCGCGATGTCTTTGCAAACTCGTGGTTACAACGCTGCGATGTCTTCGCAAACTCGTGGTTACAGCGCCGCGATGTCTTCGCAAACTCTTCCTGGCGGCGGCGCGCTCGATTCACGAACCAGTTTAGCCACCTCTCTCGGAAATACAACTCCATATACTTTATCCACTATCTCGTGTTCGGATGTATTACATTGTATGACCGTAGGATCCACCGGATCTGGATTTACTACCAATGACGGAGGCCAGTCGTGGTCGCGATTCGATTCGGGCATAAATGAACTACTTTATGGAGTACTTTGCATTACTAGCCAGCAGTGTTGGGCAGTTGGTGAATCAGGGACAATTATTATGACTGATAACTTTGGGGGCACTTGGACGCAGCAGGACTCAGGCACTACACAGATGCTATTTTCTATTTCTTGCCCAAGCTCAACTCAGTGTTGGGTTGGCGGAGATAACGGAGTCATACTCTCAACAATAAATGGGGGCGCTAACTGGAGTACACAAGTATCAGGAACTACTAATTCCTACTATTCAATATCGTGTCCTACTGTATCAATTTGCATCGCAGGATCCAATTCAAACTCAATTACAGTTACTGACAATGGTGGACTCAACTGGACCCAAACATCCATTAATTTAGTAGAAGGATTCTTTGGCGTAAATTGTCCATCACCGTCGCAATGCGTAGCAGTTGGTAGCGGAAGTGCAATAGTAACCAGCCAAGATTCAGGAGCAAATTTCAATGTGGCTTTACCAGGAACCACAAACTTATATCAACAAGCACTATGGGCTCTATCGTGTGCCTCAACTTCGAATTGTGTCGCAGTGGGTACTGGGCAGCTTATAGCAACTACTGCCAATGGTGGGCTTAACTGGAGCTTTTCGAAGCTGCCAATTGTAGATAACTACTTAGGAGTTTCATGTCCCTCCTCCCAGGTTTGTTTTGCTTCGGGAGGCAGCGGCAATATACTGACAACTGACAACGCGGGTCTCACTTGGAGTTCGTCGTATTCTCCACCGCTTAGTACTACGGGTCATGCCCCAATTCTCTTAGTCGGTGATTCAATGGCTAATACGATGGGCATTGGACTTGCTGCAACAGCAGATTGGTACGGAATGGAGATCTACAATGAGGGAATTTTAGGTTGCGGTGTAACAGAAGGTCAACCGATAGTTCTAGATGGAACAAGCCAGGATGTAAATGGGAACTGCAACGGATTACCTAGCCCGGCAAATCCTCAATTGGAGCAATTCTGGCAAAGTGATATTAATACCTATGATCCAAGCGTAGTGATGCTATTTGCTGGTAGATGGGAAACGGTTGACAGACTCTACAACGGGACCATGTCAAATATAACGGAACCTGCCTATCAGCGCTACGTCTTTTCCCAGCTATACAAGGCAGCTGAAATTCTTACTTCTCGAGGTGCACACTTGGTCCTTCTGACTTCACCATACTTTAGTGAACCCGGACCTGGACCAGGTCAGATTTATGATCAAGACCAGCCAGTAAGGGTCGACGATTACAATAGTCTGTTATACAAAATAGCTTCTGACTTCCAATCTAAAGTATCGGTCATCGACTTGAATGCATATGTCGACCCTAACGGCCAATACTCTCAATATATATCTGGTGTAGAGGTACGATCTGATGACGGAGTGCACTTTTCGATCCCGGGAGGTGAATGGATTGCAAACTGGCTGCTCCCCCAAATTCAACAGTTAGAACCTAAAGCGCTAAATCCCGATGGTGGATACTGGATGGTTGGTTCTGATGGATCGGTATACTCTTATGGCGATGCCCAATTCTTTGGTTCGATGGGTGGGAGGCCTCTAGATAAACCAATTGTCGCTATAGCTGCAACCCCCGACGGACAAGGTTATTGGGAAGTCGCGTCAGACGGAGGCATTTTTGCTTTTGGCGATGCCCAGTTTTATGGGTCTACGGGTGGTATTTCTCTTGTGGCTCCAATTGTCTCCATATCCTATGATCCTGAAACTAGCGGATATTGGCTGGTCGCTTCGGATGGTGGGGTTTTTAGCTTTGGCCCATCGGGACTGACTTCTTTCTATGGTTCCGCTTCAGGCTCGACTTTGTCTCCCATTGTTGGAATAGCTTGTTACGCAGGTGGCTCCGGATATTGGCTCGCAACGCAATCTGGCTATATCTTCGGATATGGTCAAGCCACTCCAGTAGAATCTAATATCTTTCCCGTGAACGACATTATCGGGATCATTTCGACACCAGCATGATAGCCAAAAGTCTTCCTTCCTATGAACTAATTGGTGTTGGGGTTGGCCCAGGCATACCCCAACTCATGACGCTTCAAGCGATCGATATTCTAAAGTCGGCAGACATAATTATCGCCCCAACAGCTGATCCTGGAACCGAAGGGCGAGCGGAATTGACAGTAAAGGCCCTATTGCCTGACCTACTAATTCACCGAGTTCTAATCGAGATAGGTGTCGATCCAACTAATAGTTACAGTGAATGTGCAAAAACTATCTGTGGATGGTTGGACGATCAACGACAGGTTGCCTTCATAACTCTTGGCGACCCAAATGTATTTTCAACCTTCACGTCGATATCGAGTGCCGTACTAGAGTATCGTCCCGAGACGTTGATAGCAAGTGCGCCTGGAATCATGGCATTTCAGTATCTAGCCTCCGCAACCAATACTGTCTTGCTTGATAATAAAGAAACTCTCGCACTTGTAACGGCAATACAAGATCTGGACTGCGTCTCAATGGCTATGGAATCCAACTTTGATACAATCGTCGTATATAAAGGCGGAAAATATTTTAGGCAAATTGCTGATTTGATGGAAGCTTCTGATTTGGATGCAAGCTTCGTTACGGGAGAGCTAATGGGATTAGAAGGAGAACGAATTGACAAGCCAAGCCGCCTTTCTGCTAAGGACTATTCCTATCTCTCCACGATGATTATAAAACTAACCCACACGCCATGATTTACTTTGTTGGGGCTGGGCCCGGGGCATCAGATCTACTAACCATTCGAGCTGTTCGAGCTATTGAGCAGGCTAACGTAATTATCTGGGCATCTTCTTTGGTTTCACAATCCGTTCTGGAATTTGCGAATAGTAAAGCCCTAATATTTGACTCGGCCGGGATGACTTTGGAAGATGTAACAAAGTTATACTCAGAGCACTGCCATCACAATATAGTTCGCCTCCACTGCGGCGATATATCTATATATGGTGCCCTTTACGAACAGATGCTTTGGTGTGACAGAAACGGAATTGATTATGAAATCGTCCCAGGTGTCTCCTCCCTAGCTGGGGCCTGCGCTCTTGCTGGCATTGAGCTAACTGTGCCCCAACTCTCCCAGAGCGTTATCCTCACTAGATTTGCCGATAGAACCTCTAAGTCAATGCCTAGCAAAGAGTCTGTCTCTGAATTTGCAAAGCATGGTACAACAATGGCGATATTTCTCTCCGGCGCCAAACCTAAACAGCTTCAAGATTCATTGTTGGCAGATGGCTCGGGCTATAGTCCCGACACCCCTGCTTGCGTTGTCGTACGCGCCAGCTGGGAAGATGAACGGTTTAAGGTAACAACGCTAGCAAACTTAGCGAAAACTATGAAGGAACTTGACTCTCGCCTTACTTGCTTAGTCATTGTAGGACCTGTCGTTACTCCAAACGAAAACAATATTGGTCGAAGTCATCTCTATTCCCCGAACTTTTCTCACACATTCAGGAAACGATCCTTGGCTGGTACAACTCAAGGGCGACCTAGTGCCCGACGAACACACGAACCTGAGCTGGCACCTCAAGTTGCTCAGAAAAAGAAAAGTCTGCGTTCGGGTTGGACCACTGGAGCATGTGCCTGCGCTGCTGCAAAGGCAGCCACTCTTGCCCTGATAAGTGGACAACTTCCCAACAGCATAACTATTACTCTCCCCAAAGGCACTAAAGTAGACTTCAAAGTTGAATCCGAATCGAGTAGCCGGATTGATAAGCGATTTCGCCAGGCAACCGTTGTAAAAGACGCTGGAGACGACCCTGATTGTACTGATGGAGCACGGATTACCGTAACGGCTACCTTGATCGGAAATGAAGGTGCCCTAGACAGGCCCGATGTTTTGAGCAGAGCTATTCAGCTTGACCAAACGCTTTATATTGGAGCTGGTGAAGGGGTTGGAACCGTAACCAAACCAGGACTCGGTATTGAAGTGAATAAACCTGCTATCAACCCGGTTCCAAGATCAATGATTACTAAAGAAGTTCGAGAGATTACAGATCTTCCTATCTATCTTGAGGTCAGTGTCCCAGGAGGTGTGGCAATGGCGCAAGAAACTACTAATGATCGACTTGGTATCGTTGGAGGCATATCCATATTAGGGACCACGGGTGTTGTCAAGCCCTTTTCTACTGCTGCATATCGCGCCTCAATAGTCCAACAACTGCAAGTTGCATCACAGCAAGGTGAAAATGAAATCATTTTGGCGACCGGTCACCGTTCAGAAAAATGTGCACTAGCTCAACACCGTAGCTTAGACAAGGTGTGTTTTGTAGAAGTTGGGGACTTTATCGGTATAGCTCTGCGCAAAGCGGCCTCACTAAAATTTGAATCAATTCGTTTTTATGCAATGTCAGGTAAAATCGCCAAAATCGCTACAGGAATCATGATGACACATTTCCACAGATCCGAGATCGATACTAGCTTCCTCCAAGAAGTCGCTAACTCAGTTGGAGCATCAGATCGAGTAAAGCAATCTGCTACCGAAACCACTACTGCGCGCCACTTTTACGAAACTTGTATTGATACTGGAGAGACTGAGCCGCTACAAAAACTTTGTTATCTGGCCAAGCAGTCGTGTCTTCAACATATATCTTCCAAAATTGCTGATATTGAAGTTTCCATGGTTGATTATGAAGGCGTACGGATCGTAGCAGATACACTAGGGCACTCGATTCATCGGTAATGTACCCCAAACAAGCACGCGATTCATCGGTAATATACCCCAAACAAACACGCGATTCTTCGGTAATGTACCCCAAACATGACCGTATTTCAAAACATAAAATCACTGTTTGTGGTATTTCGATACTATCTTCGAACCACCCAAACGAGATTCTTTCCCCTTCTACTCTGAGATCTATTGCCGAAGCAGACTTAATAGTTACTTCCTCCAATAAGTCTAAGATTATTGAACCTTACCTAAATACACGAACTCGCGTTGTGACTATGGGGTCAAAGGGAGTTTCTTTGACTCAAAGTGTCGAACAGATCTTCCAAGAGCCGGGGAAGACAGTCGTCGTAGCAAGCGGCGATCCTGGCTTTTATGGAATTGTGCGCGTCTTGGCTGACGCCTTTGGCCCAGACGCACTTGAAGTCAAGCCGTCCCCTTCGAGTATATCTGTTGCATTTGCAAGACTTGGCATTCCCTGGGACGATGCTCTAGTCATCTCAGCTCATGGTAGAAACGCAAGCGCGCTACCGACACTCGTGTCCCGATATAATAAAGTTGCGTTGTTGTCATCTCCGGACCTTGATTTTGATATATTGGCTCACTCGCCTAATTCTCAAGATGTAAGCGTATTTCTTTTTGAATGCCTGGGCTCGACTCTTGAGCGAGTCCGCCAGATTTCCCTCAATGCATTAGGTAGTTTTCGGGATCGTCACGAACCAGCAGTACTCATTTTACTTAGAAAACCATTTATCAGCCCAGACCCAACCATCGTGTGGCCGCCATCTCCTACACGAATAGCATGGGGATTACCAACTGATCTATATGATAGATCGAATAACCAGATTACAAAACCGGAAGTTCGTAGCGTCGTCTTATCCAAGCTCAATTTGGCACCAAATGGTCACCTCTGGGATCTTGGCGCGGGAAGCGGTAGCGTTGGCATTGAAGCGAATTTGATTTTCCCGTTGCTTAGAGTTACATGTGTGGAACGAGATCCTACTAAGTGCGAGCTTATTCGAAAAAATGCTGGTCAACATGGTGTTGAAGTGAATGTTATTAATTCTGACATTCGCGCAGCAATTGCATCTCTCCAGTTTGCCGACAGTATTTTTGTCGGCGGCGGCGGACTTGAGATCCTTGACCGTGTATTGGAGTTAGAAGGTCCCGCTCCAAGTATAGTTGCTACTTATAGCGCAATTGATCGCGCAATTTACGCTCATTCTAAACTTGGCAATATGTGCGAAATAAATGTTTCTCAGGCGAGTTCGCTTGCCGACGGAGGAATCAGGCTATCAGCGCAAAACCCTGTTTTTGTGGTCTGGAATAGCCAGGGGCATAGCTCGTCCTATTTTGAAGTGCGCAGTGGGTAGATGAGCAGAGGTAGACAAATGAAGCAAGGGCGGCAAATGAGTGGAGGGCGGCAAATGAGTGGAGGGCGGCAAACGAGTGAAGGGCGGCTAATGAGTGGAGGGTGGCAAATGAGTGGAGGGTGGCAAATGAGTGGAGGGCGGCAAATGAGTGGAGGGCGGCAACGATCCCAAGCAATTCCAAGAATAATGTCCTTTTCTGTCACTAAGCTCGGCTTGCGCAATGCCCAAACACTAGGTTTTCCAAATCGACATGGGAATCTCAAAGAGTCGATTGCTCAAGAGTGGGAGCGTCTAGATGGATTAGTTGTATTTGCGTCTGTTGGATTGGTCGTACGAATCGTCGCGCCTTTACTCAAAGGGAAAAGACTTGATCCATCCATAGTGTGCGTCGATGAAGGAACACGCTTTGCAATTGCTCTTCTGGGAGGACATAATCTGGCTTGCTCTTCTAACCTACTTGCCCAGCAAGTTTCGCAGCTACTAGGGACAACTCCAGTGGTTACAACAGCGAGTGATAGTACAAATCAAATTTCCCTCGACACTCTTGAGTCAATGCCTGCAACAGGCGATATCTCATTGCTTATGCGAGCGCTAGTCGATAACGAGCCGATAAGATTAGAAAACCCAACTTCATGGCCACTGCCGCAAGTACTTCAACAACTTGAAAATAAGGAATTTGGGATTGAACCGAAGTATCGAATTCTAATTTCTGATAGAGATACTAGCCACCAGAACACGGTCGTGCTCCATCCCCCATCTCTGGTCCTGGGAATTGGTTGTTCGACTGATTGTCCATCCGATGAGATATACCAACTTGCCCTTCAAGTCCTGGGAGAACACTCTTTGTCATATAGCTCCGTCTCGGAGATTGCAACAATCGATATTCGCTCCAATCACCCCGCAGTAAAAAGATTTGCTCTTCCAGTTAGAGGATTTAGCGCTGAGGAGCTTAGTAGGGTAAAAGTTCCTAATCCATCCGCCCAGGTGTACAACCATGTAGGTACGCCAAGTGTCTCAGAGGCTGCTTGCTTGCTTGCTATTGGCCAAACACCTGGCCTCTTCCCGCAATCTGGACCTGCACCGCAAACTGCACCTGCACCGCAATCTGGACCTGCACCGCAAACTGCACCTGCACCGCAAACTGCACCTGCACCGCAAACTGCACCTGCACCGCAAACTGCACCTGCTCCAGCCCTAATTGTGGAGAAGACAGTCGGCAAGCACTGTACAATTGCCATCGCCAGACGAGCCACTCCGCGGGGGAGGTTATCTCTGGTTGGCCTGGGTCCCGGAGGACACCTCCATAGAACTTATCGCTGTACTCAAGTGCTACAAACAAGTGATATCGTTATTGGATATACATTATATATAGAACAATGCAGAGACTTACTATCTAATTCCCACCAAGTCATTGAATTTCCAATTGGCAAAGAGATAGAGAGAGCGCAAGCCGCAATTGGCTACGCTGAACGAGGATTCAAGGTAAGCCTAGTTTGCTCAGGTGATTGCGGTATATTTGCCATGGCCCCAATGGTATTGGAATTGATCGGCAATAATTTTCGCGATGTAGATCCAAACTTCGACTTGGATATTATTCCGGGAGTTACTGCTGCTCTGGCTGCATCGTCTCTTCTTGGAGCTCCCCTGGGGCATGATCACTGCTTGATTAGCCTTTCAGATTTGACAACGAAGTGGGATACGATTGAGGAACGTATTCGTTCTTGTGCATCGAGTGACATGGTAATCGCAATCTATAACCCTCAGTCCAAAACCCGTACTTGGCAGCTTGCTAAAGCACTTGAAATAATAAGCCAATTTCAAAAACCCGATACACCAGCTGCTATAGTCACAAACGCCTACAGACCTCAAGAGACAGTAGAAGTCTGTACAATCGCCAGCCTACCATTAGATCATGTAACGATGAATAGTATACTAATAGTCGGAAACTCTACTTCTACCATAGTTGGTAATCATATATTGACACCGAGAGGGAAGGCTATAAGAAGTGGCTTTTATGACGACTAAAGCTCCCACTCCCCTGGAGATATTTTAATGGCGACTGGACTAGCTTCACACAGTTCTAACTTTAACTTGCACTTTGACTCAAGTTGTACTGGATGTGGAGCGTGCATAATTACTTGCCCGACTCATGCATTAATTCCGACCCCAAAAAAAATTAGCCTAATCAAAGATGCATGTACCCTTTGCCTAGACTGCATAGAAATCTGCCCAATCGGTGCCATAAGGACCATAGGATTTAACTCTGATGCATGAAAAACACCCAATTGAGGAGAAAAGCTTTCAAATAATGGGAGAAAGATACGACCTTTCTCAATTTGATGATAAAGCTCTACCAATAGCACAGCGGGTTCTACACGCTACGGCAGATATTGAGTTGGTCAAGTCGATGTTGATTGATATTGAGGCAGTAGACAAAATTACAGATGCAATTGGGTCAGACATGCCTTTGGTCTGCGACGTCGAGATGGTGCGTAGCGCCATTGCATATAAGAATACTGTCTGTGGTCTAAGTCAGGCACGTAACTCAAGAACTATCGCTCCTGGCAATACCCTTTCGCAAATCGCAATTGAACTGGCAACGCACGACCTTCCACCCGGATTCATAGCAGTAATTGGCTGTGCCCCGACTGCACTATTTAGATTGCTCGATCTAATCGATTCTAATCAAATCTTGCCTGCTGCCATTATCGGGATGCCGGTCGGATTCGTGGGAGCGCTTGAGTCAAAACTGCGATTAGCCAAGTGCTCAATTGCCCATATCACCAATTCAAGCGAAAGAGGCGGATCGGCGGCGGCGGCGGCGGCTTTCAACGCCATCTATCGTTTAGCAAATTCGCCTCAGAACTAAAGTTCATCTTTAGGTATGGAGTTGTCCGGCGCATTCAGATAAACCCGTACTACCTTGTTTTCGTTGTCTAACTCAATACGATAGCGCCCATCTTCCTCTGGTTCTGATTGAGCTTCTTCGATGATTGAAGACTCTTGACGCTTCCCATAGATAATATCTCCCACTGCCGACATTGCATTGCCTAGCAGCTGTCCTCCCGAGCTTCGCCGAATATATTCCATTGTCGAAACCTGTTGGGGTAATTCTCCATCGTCCAAGTCAACTTGTTGATCAGTATCAGTTGCCTTGAGATAAGCAATCCACTCTTCGTCGCTCCAATCCTCTGGGTCTTCAGGAGGAATTATTATTACGGACTTGCTCCAACGATAGGCCGCACAAGCTGCATACCTTGAAGTCCACCATAGTTGGGCGCATCGCCAAACGGTATTACATCGCCGTTACGCTCATAAAGCCAATAGCCATTTCCATCGGCTGTAGCCATTATTCCAGCAATCGGTGACTGAAGAGCTTGAGTAACTGAGCCATAATTACTAGCATCTCCATAGGTAAATACGTTGCCAGCCACGTCGACTAACCAATAGCCCCCACCGTCTTGCGTTGGAGCCATGCCTATAACTGGAGGTGCAAGATATGAACCATTGCGCCCCCCAAAATACTTTGCGTCACCAAATGTCATTACAGAACCATTTGATGTAACCATCCAATAACCCTTGGAATCTGGAGTTACTTGGAAGGCAACTACTGGATTGGTAAGAGAAATTGAATTACTCGCACCCGGGGGCAGCGAAGTGTTAAGTTGCGAGGTTGAACCATAATAAACTGCATCTCCAAATGCAAATACCCCGCCATCACCTCCAACAATCCAGTACCCTTTGTTATCTAAAGTAGGAGCAATACCGATAATCGAGGCATTCAATTTCTCCCCACCCGTAGAACCGTAAAACTGAGCATCGCCAAAAGCAAAAACTCCTCCGTCGGATGCAACCAACCAGTAACCCTTTTGATCTGTAGTAGCTGAAATTCCGACAACCGGAGCATTCAAGGTCAGTCCTCCGGTCGAACCATAATACCCAGCTCCTCCAAGTGCGAAGACCCCACCGTCTGAACCGGCTAACCAATACCCATTACCGGCATTTGAGGTATAGGTAAATTGATCTTCAGGTGGCGCTAGAGGACTAGTCCCCCCAGATGTCGTAACTTGTACGTCTACAACTCCCCCAGCATTAGATGGTGCTTGCACCGAAATCACAGTATTTGAGACAACATTAACTGAATTAACTTGAACCGTACCGAAATTCACTAATGCTCCAGGAATGAAATTTGTACCCGAAATTGTGACGTCAGTTCCGCCGACAAGCGGCCCTATATTGGGACTTATCCCCGAAACCGTCGGAGGATCAGGAATCCCGTTGTATGTAAAGTTTGTATTTGAAGTAAAAGGACTCGTTCCCGCAGGATTTGTAACACTTACTCCAGCAGTTCCTGCTGTCCCAGCTGGTGAATAAACTTGAATCTCTGAATCAGACACAACTGTATAGTTGGTTGCCTCTACTCCTCCAAATTGCACCAGCGTAGTCCCGTTGAAGTTAGCTCCTGTAAGCGTTACTAGCTGGTCCCCACTGGCACTTCCTGAAGCCGGAGAAATAGCTGCTACAACTGGAGCTTGCACATAAAAGAACTCGCTTGCCGAACCCGGCAAACTACTACCTTGCGGCGACGTAACACTTACCTGCACAACTACCGTTCCCGACGTCGGCGCGGGAGCAATCGCTACAATTTGGGTATCAGATAGGACTGAGTAACTCGAAGCAGCGACTGAACCAAACATCACCGAAGTCGCTCCAGTAAAACCTACTCCACTAATCAAAATTCCGGTACCACCACCGAGTGCTCCGAAATCAGGAGAGAGGGCTTGTATATTTACGGCACTAGTTCCCCCACTATAGGTAAATTGGTCCGCCGCTGAAGTTGCACTGGTCGATCCATTCGAGGTGACTGTCACGTCAACTACTCCAGACCCAGCCGGTGAGGCACACGTGATAGAAGTTGTCGAAACTACTACAACACTCGTGGCCTGGGTACTTCCAAAACTAACAGTTGAGCCACTACCAAAATTGGTTCCAGTAATCGTAACTGGAGTACCACCGCTCGATGGTCCAGTACTTGGAGAGATGGCACTTACAGTTGGCGCATTAGGATTTGCCATGGATGGAATGATTCCAAAAGGAAGAGTATCTAATGCCGATACAGTTGCCTGCAATCCAGATTCAGATATCTGTTCAGACCCATTTATTTCGAGAAAACACTGTGGACACGGTGAGGGAAGGCCGGAAGGTACGGTTAGTGTGCCACTAAGATCACCAGTTGAATTGTTAACCGTAGCTGTTGCCGAGGTAGATGGCACGCACGTCGACTGGCTAGCGCAAACTTCCAATGCGCCAGAAAATGCCGCACTCCCAGTTGGAGTAATAGGCCAATTCGCACCTGTGATTGTAACACTTTGACCTGCTTGAGCTGCCGGAGGCGTAATTGTAAGAGTTGGTTGCGTCTGACCGGTAAAACTAATTGGTTGAGCCGCCAAGTCTTGAGGCGATAGAGAAGCTGAAATTCCCACAACTATAACGGCACAGACCACCCCTTGGGTTTGTTGGGTGGGAGTTGGGGGACACGGATAACTTGCTGCATCGGTCGAGGCCGTTCCCCCGGTCGAATCACTTCCTGAATCAGTCGAACCTACATTGCCAGTCACTATTGTCATTTTTGTTTGTGGGATGGCACCACCAGACATGGAAGTAAGAGCTCCTAGATTGCATCCAACTGGAACTGCCGTTGATACGTTAAACGCGGCAAAGGGCTCAAAGGTGGGTTGACTCGGATCATCGTTGCACTCAATAGGGAAAAAGTCCCCATCTGTTGTGTTGAACCCTGTGCCAGTCAAAGTGGCTGTTGTTGAGGTAGTAGCCGCAAGTCCAGTATCAGGAGATAACGTAATGGATGGAGTACCTGAACTAGTAAACACTGGGACGGCACTTGGTGTATATGTATATTGGTCACTTGAGCTAGTTGCAGACGTGCCAAGTGGCGTAGTAACGGTGACGTCAACACTTGCGCTTCCCGCCGGAACATTGACAGATAGTTCAGTCGAAGAGATGACTTTCACGCTAGTCCCGCTTGCGGTGCCAAAGTTGACTGCAGTTGCGCCAGTCAAATTTGTTCCAACGACTATAATTTGGTTGCCACCTGAAGGCGGACCTTGATTTGGTGCTACTTCGGTTACCGTAGGCGGTCCATTACTTGTTCCACCGCCTGAGCCACCACCCGAACCTCCCCCTGAACCGCCGCCCGAGCCACCGCCGCCCGATGCCACAGTAACCGAGAAACTGGCAAAGGAGGATACGTCGACTGTTGCAGTTAAACTTTGCTGGGATACTGACTCGACACCGTCAACTTCAATGTAGCAGGTACTACAAGCGCTGGTGATGGCCGAAGGAACCGTCAAGGTTCCACTTAGCGCACCTGTTGAATTGCTAATGGTCAAACTAGCACCGGTCGCACTCTGACAGGACGAGTTACTTCCGCCTATTCCACAGATCTGTGCTGTAATTGTGTCGGTGGCCCCGGATGCAATTGGCCAGTTCGCCCCTGTTATCGTAACCGAACTTGATGCTGCTCCACTTGTAGGTGATGGGACTACAGTTGGAACCATCTCTCCAGAGAATAGTAAAGGCTGTTCTGCAAGCGCGTACGGAGTAAGACCATTCAAAGGCGTAACTACCAATCCACAGTAGATACCTTGGGCCTGCTGGGCAGCCGTTGGTGGACATGGATAGCTTGCTGCATCGGTACCGGTAGTACCACCTGACGAGTCGGTCGAAGTATTTGCTGAATTGACATTGCCTGTAACCACCGTAAAAGTAAAGCTGGGATTAGTCGGCGGCGTCTGAGAGATTGTCGGACCTGTGATCGGAGAACATCCTACTGGGACATTTTGCCCAGAAACGGGTTGATAGGTCGGCTGAGTTGGTGATGAGTTACACTCAAGCACTACAGGACTATCATACTTACCACTTGCACTAGGCCAGTTTGAACTTGTAATTGTTACAGTCGTAGAGGATGAAGTGGACAGACCTGTATCGGGCGTTACTGAAATAGAAAAACTCCCAGCAGAACTAATTGTTGCACTTGGCAGAGAGGACGTGGCACCAAATCCTGCTCCGGCCAGACCAAAAAGGGCTACCAATGTAACCATCACTACCGTTGTTAGCTTTCTAAATACCAAGCGAACCTCTCGATGAAATCTTGAATTAATTGAGTTAGGAGATGTATCTATCTGGCATTACCAGTTCATCTACTATCTTTGAAGTCTACAAAACTATAAGCCAAAAACCTATGTTTGTATTGCCTTAATCTCAAAGTACTCTTCCAAGCCATATTTTCCCAACTCTCTGCCGCTTCCCGACTGTTTATAGCCGCCAAAAGGGGCCTTCGGATTGAAAGAGCCCCCGTTTATATCCACCTGGCCTGTCCTAATCTTCCGAGCTAGACCAAGTGCTCTATCGAAATCCTGGGACCATACTCCCCCGGACAAGCCGTAAATTGTTTCATTGGCCAACTCAACAGCCTCTTCATCGTCTTCATATTCAAGAATCGACAGGACTGGTCCGAAGATCTCCTCTTGAGCAATCTTCATCTCGCGTGTCACCTTGGAGAAAACGGTTGGTTTTACATAAAATCCCTTGCTTAGCCCCTCTGGCTGTTCTGCCCCTCCAAGAACTAACTTTGCGCCGTCGTCAATACCAGAAAAAATATATCTGCGCACGCGCTCTTGCTGAACTTGAGAAACCAATGGGCCAATGCGAGTCCCCTTCTCAAATGGATTACCGACGACAAACTTTTTGATCTCTGCAAGTATTCTACCTTCGATTTCGCCAACTAACTTTTCTGGCACCAACAGTCTCGAAAGCGCAGAACAAGTTTGTCCAGAATTCAAAAAGCACGCATTTAGTGCAGATCCAATCGCTCGATCGAGATCGGCATCATCAAGAATAATATTTGCAGATTTACCACCTAATTCAAGTGTTACTCGCTTGACGGTCTTGGCCGCTAGAGCGCCAATCGCTCTTCCCGCATTGGTCGATCCGGTGAATGAAATCATGTCGACATCTTCGCTCTTGACAATCTCCTCGCCTACTTCACTTCCAGGACCAAAGATCAAATTGAAAACACCAGGTGGCAAACCGATCTGATTCACAATTTCCGCCAGAATAATTGCCGAAATCGGAGCTTGGCTGGCAGGCTTGACCACTATGCAACACCCTGCAGCTAGCGCTGGAGCAAGCTTGGCAGTAATTTGGTGGAGCGGATAATTCCAGGGTGTGATTGCTCCAACGACTCCAATTGGTTCTCGAACTATTAACGAGTTGCCAACGCGCTCTTCAAGATTTACATTTCTTGCAGCTTGAATCGTTTCGGAGATATCTGTAAGTGCCAACCCGCATTGAATTTTCTTAGATAGCCCAATTGGCATACCTACTTCATGGGTGATTACTTCACTTATCTCATCTGACCGCTTCTCTATTGCTTCACGTATCCTATCAAGATATTCCAACCGAGATTCTATTGGTCTACTTGACCAATCGATAAAAGCTCTGCGAGCAGCACTGACAGCTCCCGTAACATCGTCGGGTGAACCCATAGGAATCTGGGCGTAAAACTCCTCATCAATTGAGCTGAAAACGTTATATGTTTCCTTTGAATGAGAATTTACAAATTCACCGTCAATATAAAGCTTATCAAAATACAGTTCCATGTTGTTTGTCTCTCCCAAAGTCCAATCTATCTATTTGTTTGTAGTCGTGCGAGAGCGCGGAAAATAGCTTGGATCTTCTGCCACCTCATTACCAAGACCAAGAAGAATTGATCCCATCGCGAGGTACAGCCAAGTTATCTCATCTATCATATCGTCGATAGATAAGTTATGATCACCAATAATCCACTCGGTGATTAGCTCAATACTGCCCCCAACAAGGGCTAGAGTTGGATAGGTGAAGTTGAGACCGTCCAAATATCTTATCTGTTGATTCTTGCGAATAGAATCGGCCTGTTGCTGAACTACCTGAGCAATAAGATGTAAGACCGATCGCCTATAGATTTCTAATTCTTGACTGACACCTACTACTTCAACGCAGAAAATCCGTCCCATTCGAGAGTCGGTTAGTAAAGTTCTAACAAATGCGTCGACTCCTGCTCTTATCAAACTTGCGAAGTCGCTCGAAGCATTTGCCAAAGCTTCTACTACATTATTTGTCACATTAGAAACTACTTCAGCGTAAAGCGCTTTCAAGAGCTGCTCACGACCTTCATACTCTTCGTAAAAATGTCGGGTAGTTACTCGTGCCTTTGAGCAAATCTGCTCAATTGAGGTTGCGCTGTAACCATTAGTCCCGTATAGCTCTAAAGCTGTATCCAAGAGCTTTCTACGGCGAAGTGCCTTTCTCTCACCTGGCGATAGGCCACCATACGGTCTTCCGTCACCTGGCACTGAATTGATCCCCATCACTTCATTGTTACCAAAGGAAGTATGGTTTTTCCAGTTAAAATCTTATTGGATAGCTCAGTTCATAGCCTCAGATAACCAAACCACGGTACTAAATACCGACCAAAAAATACCGAGTCGACCTCGCCCCAAGCGCGAGGAGGGATCAGCTCGATGAGGAACTAACGACAAGACCGACTTCTGTCTGACCTGCCTTTAGCTTCGATGAATAGCTCTGAGCACTCCCGAAGGAAGCAGTGATATCCCACTGGCCTGACTTGGCTTCGATTATGTCCATATTGGTACCACCTTCATTCACTGACTGCTGCGATGAGATCGTGAATCCATTCGACTGGAGTTGGTTAGCATAAGCCGCTCCGGCCGACTGGGGCGTACCTGACACAGCTAAGTAAATATCGAAATAAGATGACGCTGCGGAGCTAGCCGTCGCAGCATTGTTCCCCCCCATTGAGCCAAGAACTTGATAGCCCTTGGGTAGTGGAACGCTACTTGGGAAGTCTGAAGGCATACTATTACTTTCCGAGAAGGAGTTTCCATGTGAAGTGATTGTGACATTACTACCGTTCTTGCTGTACTTGATGGAGCCAACACCTGGTACATGGACGGTGTGATTGCTGCAGCCTGCCAGGCCAAACGCACTGGCAAAAAGAGCAAAGCCTGCAATGGCAACGCTTGAACGGACAGTATATTTCTTCATGGTTTCTCCTTCGCCGTTTGCTTTGGCAGATCGTAACAGATTTGTTGTTAAGATTTTCTAATTATATTTAGACTGCCAATAGTTAGCAACTAACTTCTAGGATTTTCTAATGAATTTGAAAATGCCCAGCCACCGCTATTTTATTTGCCGCAGTTCCAAACACCCTGTTGGGACTCAGCTTCAAATCACGAAAATTTCAAGACCGTTGATCGCCTCGTAATCACGGTCCTGGGTGATCACCGGTATCCCCTCTTTGACCTCCTCCCAACGACTAAAGTCGTGGGAGGAGGTCAAAGAGACCCTTTCTCTCGCTCACATAAAGACCCATCTTTCCGAAGTTGTAGACCGAGTCGAGTTCGAGCATAACCGAGTGATCGTAACGAGGAATGGAAGGCCAGCTTCTATTTTGATGAGCCCTGAAGATCTTGAGGCGCTCGAGGACACTTTGGATCTGCTCTCGGATACAGAGGCTCTCGCAGAGATCCGCCGTGCACGCGATGAGGTCGCCAAGGGAAAAACATTTGATGCGGAAAGCCTCCGAGCCAAGTATCTTGCTCATTGACGATTCCGGATTGGCACCTCGCTGTCGCTGCCAGTGCAGAACGATCCTTGGAGCGGCTTCCCTCCAAAGTTGCGGCTGGCCATCGTCGAGTTCCTGCTCGGTCCGCTCGTCGTAGATCCTCGACGCGTTGGACAACCCATTACAGCGCGAACTCACTGGCCTGTGGTCTGCTCGTAGGGGTGCCTACCGAATAGTGCACGAAATTGACGAATCACGCAGCCTTGTCAATGTGGTCCGCATCGACCACCGCTCTGATGTATACCGGCCACGATGAAAAGTTGATCAACCAATAGGAGGTAACCAATGATGCCCAAGCGTGGGTTCGCTCGTACACGATGTACCGTGACATCAATGGTGGACCCAGTTTCCCATAATAAGAACCGCTACCTCCTGGTGGACGGGGCTGTCATCGTCCTCGACCAGGGCGATCTGGGAGGACGCGATAGGTAGCCAACTTCTGAGGACTATTTCTCACCTACGGGAGCGCTAGTGCGGGGTGCCGCCGCTTGCAGGGGAAAGACTCTTGCGAAAACCCGTTCAGAATGGTGTGAGCGCGTGCTATCATAATGGCATGGCTAATAAAACAACAACTGTGCGACTTCCTGAAGACCTTGCCGACACCGCAGAGGTTGTCGCCAGGGCACGTGGAATCAGCGTCAATGCGTTGGTAGTCGATGCGCTGTCTGCAGAAATCGAGCGGGTCAAGAACAACGCTGAGTTCATGACCAAGTTGAAAGTACTAGCGAAGCGCGACCGCGAAATCCTCGACCGTTTGTCTAAGTGAGGTATCTGACCCTCGAAGAAGCTCTAGTCATCGCCGAAGAAGTGACGGGAGTCCAAGCAGGGGTGCTTGCGAAGGCTTCACGTATTGACCTGCTTGACTCTGCCCTCCACGCTCCGCAAGCAGGCTTTGGAGATCAGGATCTCTATCCTGAGTTCACGGACAAAGCAGCAGTCCTACTGTGGTGTATCGCCCGCAACCACTCATTGCCCGACGGCAACAAGCGTCTGGCATGGCAGTCGCTGACAATGTTCTGCGTTCTCAACGGACATGAATTCGAGGTTCCAGCCGACGATGCTGTTGCCGCTGTGCTTGCCATTGCCGCAGGAGAATGGGATGAGGCCCAGACAGCTCGCTGGATCAGCGATTACCTCGACAAAGGTCCACCGATCAACCCGTAATGACTGCCAGTGATCCAGGATCGGTTCGCGCACCGTTCCACCAGCGATCGCATTTGTCCAGGTGAGCCACTTATTTGGTGGGCGCTAGAGGACTCGAACCTCCGGCCTCAGCCGTGTGAAGGCTGCGCTCTAACCAACTGAGCTAAGCGCCCGCTATGCCAACAAATCCTCACTTGGCACGATACAAATCGATCAATCTATCTTTACAAGATCTACTATAAAGATAAGAGTATCGTTACTTGCAATTTTTGTGGTTGGAGGACTGGCACCATAGCCAAGGCTAGGAGGAATGATTAGCTCTCTGCGCCCTCCTACTTGCATTCCGACAAGCCCTTCGCTCCAGCCCTTTATTACTTGGCTTAGACCAAAGGTTGCTGGTTGGCCTCGGCTCCACGATGAGTCAAAGGGTTGCCTATATGTCCACGAATAACCAATGTACTGTACAGTTACAGTGTCACTAGCGGTGACGGCTGGTCCAGATCCTACAATGAGATCAGAAGATTCAAGCTGGGTTGGTGGAGACCCACTAGGCACAACCACCGTTGGTTCGGTGCCAATCTTACCTACCGGAGAAAGCCAGCTTGGAGGGATAGGCGCAATTTGTGAAGTCTGCGATGAAACTGCAGCAGTAGTCGACACAACCGAAGTTGTCGTCGACCCAAGAGTTGAGGAAGTAGCCGGTGCAGGCGGACCTTCGCTATTGGCTGCTGTTCCAGAGGACTCAGACTGTGTCGGTGTTGAGCTACAGGCACTTACCAAAATGGCAAGTAAAGCCGTCAAGGCCAGCAATCTAACTCTTTTAGTTTTCACATCAAACCTCTCTAGTGGATCTTAAGAAGATAGCGCAGTATTACAAAATTAATCTATCGCGTTTTACGAAAAAGATCAGTTATCGTCTAGCCTTATAGCAAATGCCCAAGCGAGAGTATCCACCTGTCCCTAAGGATTTAGAAAAATGGGAGTTACGAGGTGGATTCGTCTCAGCATTTCTAGCTCTGGCAATACTTATCTACTTTCTGGAAACTATCTCGCTTCATTTTGGTGTAAAGATTCCAGTTCCGCACCACAAACATCACTACAAGGTCCAGAGATATAACTTGGTCCCAGAATTCTGGTTTTCTATTGCACTAGCCATTGGGACTCTTTTTGCAACTCACTTCAATAAGAGGCAAATCCTTGCGATAATGATTGTATTTCAAGGTCTCATGCTAGTCAGCTTTGCAACTCAGTTCGATCCAATCATTCCACTTCCGTTTGTAATTTTTGGAGTTTGGCTTATGCTTCGGGCCAGCCGGAGAACTCGCCAGTTAGCGGCCCAAGGACTTGACTATCGTGGACGCTCACTTCAAGATCGAAGATCTGGACGCTCTAAGACCAGCCAGACAGATAAATCCGGCAAGCCTTCTCCTGGAGCTTCGAAACGATATACCCCTCCTAGCAAAAAGCGCTCCTCTAGCCAGGGCCCACCAGGTTCTGTAGGAATTGGCCGAGGTGGTATGATAAAAGGTGATCTGCCTAAAAAGTCTGAAAACGATAAGAAAGAAGATAGCGATCAACGTTCGATTCTCGACCGAAAGCTATCATCGCGCAAAGATCTACAAAACGATACTGAATAACTCATAGAAAGTTACTTTGTTTCTAGACACCCGGGAACCCAGACACCCGAGAATACTTGCAAATTACCTTACTCCGAGCGTGAACCTACCAACATACTTAGAGTTTCAATATTGACAATAAGTACCCTAAAGCAAATACAGCTAGGGCACCTAAGGTGATAATTAGCAACATTTTATTTCGAGAAAGCACTATCTCTATACTAAACTCAAGGTTCCAAAAGTGCTAGCTTTAGGAATTCCAACACCTCCGACCTGCGTCGTACCAAGGATCTAATTGAAGGCTCTTCTCCTAAGGCTCTTAGAAGTTCAACCTCGGTTATCATCCCCACAACCATGCTGTATGTCGCCAGCAAGATGAATCTCGGCTCGTGTCGTTTCATTGCGCCACGAGCTATTTCTTCCTGCATAAATGAGTATGCCCTTGTTAGTAGTGGATCGAAGTTTTCAATTAGTCTGCTCGATGCAGGTGGCCCAAGCCTCGACACCTCTCTAACCAATCCGATCAAGTCAGGTCGACGCACTCCAACCCTAAACACTGCCTTCACCACGGCTTCAATCTTCGACCAACTTTGAGCTTCTAGCTGAGTCGGCAACGCTAATGCCTCCTCCATTGCAAGCGTAAGCTCGTTAGCCGAACGATCTATCAGAGCCATAAGTAGGTCTTCTTTGCTGGGGTACCAATAGAGAATGCTTTGCTTGGAGATGCCCACATTCTTAGCAATCACGTCAAGAGAGGTAGCTTCATATCCGCGACGAGCAAATGACTCCATAGCCACATCTAGAATTTTCTGCGCTGTAGAATTAGAAGAACTCAACTATGACTCGATTTCCCGTATACTTTTTATGCTTGAAAAAAGCCCTGTTAGAAGACTATTTTGCCCTACCCTACCACATGGTAGACAAGATAGCCTACCATGTGGTAGACACTATGGGAAGATGATTAGTCAGTCACTGGCAGGCAAAAAAATCGCTATAACTGGATCTACCGGTTTTCTTGGAACCGCTCTAGTTGAGCGCTTCCTTAGGACCGTCCCAGAGTGCCACCTGGTGCTTATCGTAAGACCTACCAGTAAAGGGGCGACTGAGCGAGTACACAAAGAAGTCATCCGAAATGACTGCTTCGATAAGTTACGCAACAGCCTAGGAGAGAGGTTTGATAGCTATGTAAATGAGCGAGTCAGCGCGATCGCAGGTGACGTAACCAGCGACGGCCTAAATCTGACTGAGCAAGGACGAGAACTTCTCAGCCAATGCGATATAATTGTTCACTCAGCTGCCGCCGTAAGCTTTGATTCACCTCTCGATCAGGCAATTGAAGTAAATCTCCTAGGGCCCAAGCGGGTTTGCGAAACTCTTCACACTTTAGGGCATCCCTCACGAACACTCCCCCATTTAGTTGCAGTGTCAACTGCATACGTTGCCGGATACCGAAGAGGTGAATCTTGGGAACGACTTCTTAGCGAAAATTTCTTTCCTCCTGAGGCAACTTGGCAAAAAGAAGTAGCTGCTGCCGAACATGTCCGTGCGGACATTAACTTAAAATCCAGAACTGTAACGAACTTGAAGAAGTTTGAGAGTTTAGCTCGATCGGAATTAGGAGCTGCGGGAGCACCTTTGATTGCTCGAAAACAAGAGAGAATAAGGCAGGATTGGGTTGATCAGCAACTGGTGGAAATCGGCAAAGTCAGGGCCCATGGGCTTGGTTGGCCAGACGCTTATGCCTACACTAAAGCCCTTGGAGAAATTGCCTTATCACAAGTCAAGGGTGATTTGCCGGTATCCATCGTACGACCATCAATAATCGAATCGGCAATGTCGGAGCCTCAACCAGGATGGATCCGCGGATTTAGAATGGCAGAACCCGTAATTATCTCTTATGCCAGGGGCCTGCTGAATGAATTTCCTGGAATACCTGAGGGTATCATCGACGTAATCCCTGTCGATTTAGTAACCGCTGCAATCATTGCAGTGTGCGCTAAGGGTAAACCTGATACTAAAGCGAACAGCTCAATTCCAATTTATCAAGTAGCTTCTGGAAGCACTAACCCCCTTAGATATGGATCGTTAGTAGTCCGATCTCAAGAATGGTTTTCAGATAATCCTCTCTATGACTCCTACGGTCAGCCGATCAGCGTGCCAAAGTGGTCTTTCCCTGGGCGCGGCAGGGTTCAGCGTCAATTGACTCGCGCCGACACCATACTAGAGAGTGCTGAAAAGATTTCAAAGGCACTTCCTTTTCGAAATCTTGCATCAAAACTAACTACGACAATCGACGCAAAACGTACCCAAGCCCAGAGAGCACTTTCTTACGTAGAACTTTACGGCGCATATACCGAAACTGAAGCTGTTTTTAGGGTTGACAATCTCTTGGCACTTTATGAATCTTTGGCAGAGGAAGATAAGAAGGTATTCTGCTTTGACCCACGAGTTATTGATTGGGATCAATACGTGCGCAACGTTCACTTGCCCTCGGTCGTCGAACATGCACGTGCTCGCACTTCGCCCGGCAAGCGAGTTTCACAATCGCGCAGAGATCGATCTCTAGCTCAAATTCTAAATCCAGAGCGCAAAATAGCCGCATTTGACTTAGAGAATACGTTAATAGCCTCTAATGTAGTCGAAGCGTATCTCTGGCTTTCAACTGAGAAGCTCCCGCTGAGCGAGAGAATTCGAATTTCATCTTCACTACTTGCAAAAGCCCCACGCCTTTTATCGCTTGACATGCACGATAGAGGGGACTTTTTGCGATACTTTTATCGTTACTACGAAGGGGCATCACTCTCAGATCTAACCAACAAGTCCCAAGAGATGTTTTCTGCCCTCTTGCTTGCCCGATCATTTCCCGAAGCAATTCGTCGAGTGCGCAAACACCGAGAACTCGGACACAAGACAATTCTCATTACTGGTGCATTGGACTTTATCGTAGAACCTCTTGCGCCTCTTTTTGACGAAGTTGTATCAGCTCAAGCTCAAGTGGCTAATGGCATCCTAACTGGCCATCTGCTTCGTCATCCCCCGACCGGAGAAGCTCGTGCCCAAATTATTGATGATTATGCAAGATCTCTCGGAGTTTCATTAGAGGACTGTGTGTCATATGCCGACTCTTCCTCTGATCTTCCCATGTTGGAGGTTGTAGGTTTTCCGGTTGCTGTAAATGCTGATCCTAAACTTGCGCTCATGGCCGAAAGACGGGGATGGCACCGCGAGACATGGAGGCCTTCGCCGGGTGGATCTAAACCCATACTTGCTCTAGCTCCAGGTCCAATAGATGATGAATCGTTTTCTATTCAGATACGAGAAATGGCTCAACGCTTTCAGAGACTTTCAAAGTTAGCATCAGCTCGTTGGAGCGCTAGAAGAGAGAAGGTTGAAAGATAGCTTGGTTGAGGAAATACTTTACCGAACATACAATTATGAAAGATAGTTAGATGAAGGCTCTTCTCTATGAACGCAATTTGCTAAAGTTCGCCTATTCCAACGTAGCCTCCTCAGTCTTGGGATCAGGACGCGCACTTCGCCATGGCCCACTTCAACTCACGGAAATTGATTTCCCGACTCCAATAAATAGCCAATGGGAAGTTCTTGAAGTAATTTACTGCGGAATTTGTGGATCAGATTTGGCGACGATCGACGGTAAGTCTTCTCGTTATTTCGAGGAACTCGTTTCATTTCCTTTTGTGCCAGGCCATGAAATAGTCGCTCGACGACAGTCGTCTCCTACCGATCGATTTGTAATAGAACCAGTTTTGTCTTGTCGTGTTCGCAGTATTGATGAACTCTGCGACAACTGCAAGCGTGGCGACAATGGGAGCTGCCTAAATATCACCTCTGGCGTGATTGCTCCAGGAATTCAAACCGGTTATTGCGCTGATACATGTGGTGGTTTTGGAGAGTACGTGCGTGCTCACCAGTCGCAACTCTATAGAATCCCCAATACAATAGACGATAAGTCATCAATCATGATTGAGCCAACTGCTTGCGCAATTCATGCGGTACTGCAAGCCGGGATAACGAGGACAGATGCCGTTGCAATTATTGGTGCGGGTACTCTTGGGCTTACTTGCCTGAGTGCTCTTAGAAACCTAGTTGATCCAAGAATAATAATTGCGAGTGCAAAGTACGACACTCAAAAACAACTATGCCGTAAACTTGGTGCCGATATCGTTACAGCTCCAGATGGACTCCTCAGGGCAGTGCGTCGTGCAACCAACTCCAGCGCCATTGGAAGTACAAAAGATCCTTTATTGACGGCTCAACATAAGTCAACACTTTCTAAGACCCTAACACTGGCTAGCTCATATGCCACCGACAATAGCTCTTACATGGCCAACTCGAGAAACTTGCGACTTCCGGTTGGTCCACCACGGAGCCTCGTTGGAGGATGTGACGTCGTCATTGATTGTGTTGGCACTGAGCAGTCACTTACCAACTCCCTGTCTATTGTAAGACCTCGAGGAACTATTGTTTTGGTCGGGATGCCATCGAATGTCACAATCGATCTTGCCCCTCTATGGCAGCGCGAAGTACGGCTTATAGGCTCTTATGCTTATGGAAGTGAAGATCGCTCAAAGATACTAAACCCTTCATTCCAAGTTCCTAAGGTATCGAATAGATTACTTCCCGAGCTCAATTCACAGGGTGAACTAAGGACATTTGACTTGGCGATTGAATTAGTTCGCCGTTGCAGTCTTGGCGAGCTTGTATCGTGCATCTATCCAATTGAAAGATATTCTCAAGCCTTTGAGCACTGTGCTCAAGCAGGCATACGTGGCTCGGTCAAGATTGCACTTTCTCCTCTCAAACAGGTCAAAGAGCGCGGGTTATCTTCTGATAAAGCTGTTGGCTCCAAACAGGTCAAAGAGCGCGGGTTATCTTCTGATAAAGCTGTTGGCTCCAAACAGGTCAAAGAGCGCGGGTCGGCTTCTGGTAGCGCGGTTAGCTCCAAACAGGTCAAAGAGCGCGGGTTATCTTCTGATAAAGCTGTTGGCTCCAAACAGGTCAAAGAGCGCGGGTCGGCTTCTGGTAGCGCGGTTAGCTCCAAAGTAAGTAAAGTTCGATAAACGAAAGGTATCAATAGAGAAATATGCCACGCCCAGGATTTATTCACGAGGTTGATTCTTCTAGCCCACCCACCCTCTTCTGGCACGGGGAAGGATTTCGCCTAGAACGCCTTCCGAAGGGATCCAGGGTGCTATACGCTCCCGAGCCCCTTGAGCCACTAGCTGATCCAACAGCTGCGATAAGAACCTCCTTAGAACACCCATTGGGCGACTCTAAACCACTTAGTGAGCTGCTTTTTGCCGACATGAAGCTAACTATTGCCTTTGATGATGTATCACTCCCGCTACCTGCAATGAAAGCCCCGGATGTCCGCCAATTAGTAATTGAATCGGTCTTGGAACTGGCAGCCAGTGCCGGAGTCGACGACGTGGTGCTTATAGCCGCACTAGCGTTACACAGAAGAATGACCGACGATGAACTACGTCACGCCCTGGGATCTAGAGTATTTGACTCCTTTGCGCCTCATGGACTTCTCTTGCAGCACGATGCAGAAGATCCAAGCGCGCTAATACATCTTGGCAAGACTGATGAAGGTGAAGATGTTGAAATCAACAAGAGAGCCGCCGAAAGCGACCTACTAATTTACGTAAATATAAACTTGGTCGCTATGGACGGGGGACATAAATCAGTAGCTACTGGACTAGCTAGCTACCAAAGTATTCGACATCACCATAATCCGAATACCATGGTGAATTCCAAGTCATTCATGGACCAACATCATTCTGAGTTACATTCATCCAACTGGAGGATGGGCAGGCTGATTGCAAAGTCTGGAGTAAAGATTTTTCAGATTGAATCCACACTAAACACCAATACGTTTCCGGAAAGTTTCGGGTTTTTACAGAAAAGAGAGTGGGAATGGGCACTCAAAGACAGAGCCGGATATATTGCCTCTTCAAAAGCACTACAAAAAGTTCCTGGTAAGGTCGCCCGTTCTATTTTCCACTCAATTAGAGCGCCACACGCAATGACCTCAGTTCAAGCTGGAGAGGTAGAAGCTGTGCACGCTCAAACGACGCAAAATGTTCTCAAGCAACAAAATATAGAGGTGCAAGGTCAGAGCGACATTCTCACAATGGGACTTCCATTTATCTGCCCCTACAACGTGAATTCAATCATGAATCCAATTTTGGTTGCCTGTTTAGGGCTTGGATACTTCTTCAATCTTTACCGAGGAAAACCTTTAGTGCGCAAAGGCGGGGTTGTTATCATCAGCCATCCGACACGTTGGGAGTTCCACCCTGTCCATCATCCTAGCTATATTGATTTTTTTGAAGAAGTCTTGGCCGACACGAAAGATCCGGTCGAAATAGCCAATAAATATGAAGTCAGCTATGCACAAGACCCCTGGTATCGTCATCTATATCGTACTTCATATGCCTATCATGGCGTCCACCCATTTTATATGTGGTACTGGTGTGCCCATGCCTTAGACCACCTATCAAAGGTAATTATCCTTGGGGGAGATAGAAAGTCAGTTGAGAGATTGGGTTTCATACCCGCCTCTACGCTAACCGATGCATTGGAAATTGCAAAGCACTATGTCGGCAATGATCCAACAATTACCCATTTACATGCTCCTCCCATAATGATGGCAAACGTAAGTTGAGTTCAAAAGCAAACCCACTCAATCGTATTGGATCAATTGTCCAAAGTCGGTCATTTCCCTATGCTAAGCCGACGTGGCCTTCCTCTGTCCAACAAGAACACGTCCAGTCAAAGTTGGGCATCAACTATGACAGTGAGTGGTCACGTAAGTATCCGGCAAGGCTGGTTCGGGCAGCGTTCGTTGATTGGGTCGCCAAACCAGCAATTGAGCTAATTGCCCCTCCCCCCATTGATGGACTGGATCGAATTGAGCAACTCCACCCACCAATTATTTTTGCGGCTAATCATTCGAGTCATCTCGATACGGTTGTGCTGATGACTTCATTACCAAACCGCCTACGTCATCGCACTGTTGTTGCCGCCGGGGCTGATTACTTTTTCGATAAAACATGGAAGGCGCACTTGTGGTCCCTTACAACAGCTGCAATTCCAATTGAACGAACTAAAGTAAATCGCCAGTCAGCCATCAAGGCAATAGAGCTTCTAAGAGCTAATTGGAACTTATTGATCTATCCCGAGGGAGGAAGAAGTCCTGACGGCTGGGGACAGCCTTTTAGGCCTGGGGCAAGCTACCTAGCCTCTAGAACCTCTGCCCCAGTAGTACCAGTATACATTAGCGGCACTAGAGAGGTTATGGCAAAGGACGCCAAGAAGATCAGGCAAGGAGCAACACGAGTAGTTTTTGGGTCACCTCTTTATTTTCGAGAAGACGAAGATGTACGCGCCTTTTCGGCTAGAATTGAGGGTAAGGTAGCAGAGCTTGCCGATGAGTCCTCCAGCGATTGGTGGCAAGCCAAGAAAAATGCAGGTACGAATTCAACCCCACCGTTGACCGGTCCAATAGGATCTAAGTGGAGGAGAGAATGGGAGCTAAAAAATTTAGGATGAATAACTGGTTCAAGACCGTATTAGGTCTAGGCTTCATATCACTAATGCTTGCAGCATGTAGCTCTGCTTCAGGAACTCCCCCTGCTAAGTGGGCGAGTAATTACTGCTCGTCAATGTATACCTGGTACTCTCAAGCGCAAAACGATACGAATGGATTTGAATCATTGATCCATAACCAGACTGATCCTTCCCAGATTAAGACGGAAGCGCAGAACTTCTTACAAGGGGAAGTAAGTCAGCTCCAAGCGCTTCAATCTAAGGTCAAAGCTAATGGGTCCCCATCTGTCGCAGATGGGACAAAGCTTCACAACTTACTCACACTCGCCTTAACCAAGTATGGCCAAGTCTTGCAGGGGGCTCAAAACACTCTTGCACCTATCTCAACATCGTCGATTACCAACCTCGCCAACGTCTTCGAACAAATTGGCACTTCTTTAGATTCGGCCCAAAGAACTCTAGGGAAAACATTACTGAGTATTGGACAACTTTCGACATCCTCAAGCGACCAGCCCCTTGCGCAGGCTCTAAATAGCAATAAGTACTGCAAGACTCTCCGGGCATCAAAGTAAACTCTCTTTTTCTTCCGCGGGAGACTACATAAACCCAGGCGAATACTCCTTCCTGAGACACTTTGAATCCTAATTAACTTGCTATGCATTCAACGTATAAAGGTACTATTATATGGTGATGGCAAAGGAGAAGGTAACGTTAACGCTCGACGTCGGCCGGATGCAGGAACTCCGCAAAGTTGTTGATTCTCGGAGTCTCTCAGCGGCTGTAGATAGTGCTGTCGCACAATACCTTGATAAGTTGCGGCATTTGGCTGCAGTAGATGTCTGGCTTTCTGAAATGGAGCGCGAGTATGGCCCAGTTCCGACTGAGGCATTGGAGTGGGCAGCGCAAGTAGTGGAGCGATGGGATGCCAGTCGATCACAACCGACCAGGCGCAGCTAGGCCGATTGATGCTAATACTCGACAGTGAAGCCATTTCCGCTGTCGCCAATGGACCTGCTGGACGCCGTGATCGAGTGCGAGCACTTGTCGCTGAGATGAGAAAACGTGAACTTCCTATCGCGACAGTTGCTGCGGTCCTTGCAGAAGTCATTCGCGGTCGTCCACGTGACGCAAGTGTATTTGCCACTCTTCGACGAGAACGTGTTGAGGTCTATTCCGTTGATACGCGAGTCGCCGTTCGAGCGGGTCAGCTCCTTGGAAGTGCCCGCTCAGGATCCGAAAATGCGGTCGATGCATTCGTTGTCGCTGTTGCCGATCTTGAAGGAGGAGCCGTCATCGCGACCACCGACACGGAGGACATTGAGCGATTCGCATCGTATGCCTCTTACGTCGGTGTCGCCGACATCAAAGCCTGACCTCCCTCCGTTTGTCTGCATGATCATATTTAATAACGCTTGACAATAATATTGGAATGCGTTACTATTGACTAGTGCTGACAGAACAGTCGTTCCGAGGTTCGGATACGCTAAAGGTCTGGCAGCGAAAGGCAGTCAGGAGATTTAGCATCGAGGTACAACAGATGGCTTGGCGAAGATTGGCATATTTGAATGCTGCTGAAAGGATTGGAGACCTAGCTGTCCCTCCAGGTAACCAGCTTGAGAAGCTCAAGGGTAATCGCGCTGGATATTACAGCATCCGAGTAAATGATCAATTTCGGATCTGCTTTCGATGGAGTTCCACAGGTCCCCAAGACGTTGAGTTGGTCGACTACCACTAATGAGAAAAGATGACTGATATACGTATAATGCAACCGACACACCCCGGTCAGATGCTAAAGGAGGATTTCCTTCAGCCGCTGGGAATCAGCCAGTATCGTCTAGCCAAGGCCATCGGTGTTCCTGCTCGTCGTATCAACGAAATCGTCCACGGAACCCGAGGTATTAGTGCAGATACGGCACTTCGTCTTTCCCGTTACTTCAACATGAGTGATGGTTTTTGGATGAACCTACAAAGCCATTATGAGTTAGAAGTAGAAAAAGATCGCATTGATGCGATACTTCAAAATATCAAGCCGCTGACTGCAGCTAGCTAGGCAGCGCCATTAATACTTGGCCTTTTGCATTCGGCCATCACCAATCCAACAGTACCTCTATTAGTAGTACACGGTCTCCTAGGGGCGACCCTATGGAACGGTCGCCTAGGGGCGAATCTACGGAATCGCAAAGCCAACGACGGGCGCCGAAATGTTCTGGCCGCCTTCTGAGCCTTGGAAAATTGCATCGCCAAACGAGAAAATTCCACCATCAGATGCTACAGTCCAGTATCCTCCACCGTCAGGTGTGGGTGCGATTCCATCCATCGGCTCCGCCAAAGGTTTGTTGCCCATTGAACCATAAAACTGTGCGTTCCCAAAGGCAAAGATACCTCCATCGCTAGCAACTTCCCAGTAACCTGCTCCATTGGAAGTTGTTGCAATGCCTACGATTGGCTTATTCAGTGGCCTGCCTCCCATCGACCCATAGAAATGAGCATCCCCGAAAGCAAAAATACCTCCATCAGCTGCAACCATCCAGTACCCAAGGCCATCAGGAGTTGGTGAGATACCGACAATTGGCTGATTCAAAGGCTTGCCAGCCATTGATCCATAGGATACAGCATCACCTTCAACTGCGATTGCACCAGAGTAAGAAACTAGCCAAAAGCCCTTTCCTGTAGCGGTCGAAGCAATGCCTACGGTACCCGGTAAGCTTGGCGAACCAAGATTTGGCGCATCACCGAAGTTGGCAACGTCACCGGAACTACTGGCCACCCAGTAGCCTTTCCCAGTGGGGGTCGCGGCTATTCCTTCAACCGCGCCACTGAGCCCAGTTGCTGAACCCAAGGATTTTACTGATCCAAATCCAAACACCTGGCCTGCTGATGTAACCATCCAGTATCCTTGACCTGGAGGATTAGTTGGAGAGGGTTGTAGTATGACAATTTGAATAGTTGCGGTAGCTACTTGAATCGGAGAAGAGCTATCGGTTACTTCAAACGTTACGTTGGTTGATCCAGCTGTTGTTGGAGTTCCAGAAATTGAACCACCGTTTGTTATGGATAAACCACCTGGCAAACTTGACCCCGAAGCAACTGCCCACGTATATGGCGCAGTGCCTCCGGCAGCTGTCAATGATCCGGTATACGGTGCATTTACAGTACCTTGTGGAAGAGATGTTGACGTGATCGACAATGATGCCGTCTTATTGACAGTTATGGACAAAGTTGCAGTTGCACTCTTGGTCGGATTCTCACTATCTGTCACTTGAACACTAAAACTATTGGATCCAACAGCTGCCGGAATACCAGAAATAGTTCCACTATTTGAGAGGGTTAGCCCGCTTGGAAGTGAAGATCCGCCAGCAAGTGACCAAGTGTACGGTGTCTGACCACCACTAGCCGCCAGACTAGCATTGTAAGCCGTCCCTACCACACCTGCCGGAAGTGAAGCTGTCGAAACAGCTAGTGACGCGGATGCAACTACGAGCATCAAGGTAGTCGAGGATACTTGAACTGGTGAAGAGGTATCGGTAACTTGCACTTCGAATGAGTAAGTTCCAGGCGCGCTCGGCGTTCCCGACAAAACTCCCGCACTAGTCAGAGAAATCGATGGCGGAAGCTGCGTCAACGCACTCCAAGAGTATGTTCCTGATCCTCCACTAGCTCCTAACGTAACACTGTAAGAGGTCCCGACTGAAGCGCTGGCAAGACTAGATGTTGTAATGGTAAGAGTTGTAGATGGCGCTGAAGTAAGTATCTGTCCTGATGCATCTCCTCCAATGCACAGAGCTGTTGACCCACAGGAAATAGAGTTGATCTGGGTGTTGGTAGACCCTGCTCCCGGGCCTGGGTCCATTTCAGCAACCCACCAGTCACTAACATTACCCGTTGGATCGACACTGCCTACAATGTCGCCCGCCGTATCTCCCGCCGCGCAAAATGTAGTCGAGGCACACGAGATCGAAGTAAGGTCTACCCCAACCGGCGGAGGGCCAGGAGACGAAGTATCAACCTGCACAACTGCCCAAGTGCTCGTGGCTACCGAAGATGGATTCGAGGAACTAACTACGTTTCCCTGGTTGTCGACAGCGACACAAAGCGATGCAGAATAACAGTCAATTGCGTTAAGAATTGGTTGAGGACCGCCACCTGTTGGCACTGGATCTTCGGTAACTGCGGTCCAATCTGAAGCCAACCCTCCTGTTGGATTAGTTGAGAAGATCATCTGCCCAATTGTGTCAACTGCCACACACAAACCTGTCGTCGGACAAGAGATAGAGGTAATATCCGGTGAAGCCGAGAGGCTTGAAGTAACCCAGGTGCCGCTCGTACTTGGAGTTGTTGAATCAAGAACCCCTCCCCCAGCATCAACAGCTACACACATGGTCGAGGAAGCACAGCTCACTCCGGTAATATTCGTAGAAACTGAATCTGTTGCAACTTGGTTCCAGGTACCTGGAGTTGACGTCGGATTGGCACTCAGAATCCTTCCCGCATTATCAACAGCAATGCAAAGTGTCGTTGAAGGACATGAAACTGAATTTATCGAATTAGAGCTATCAACTCCTGCATAGGAAATCCAAGCCGATGGGGAACCAACTGGAACTGATTGAGATGCATTTGATGAAATTGAGACATTCCCACTTGAATCTCCAGCTACGCAAAATGTTGCACTAGGACATGCAATACTCGTCAGTGTGTCAATTGAGTCCTCAGGATTAGATGTAGCAAGTGACCATGAGCCGCTGTAATTAAATGCATAGCCATAATTATCTGCAGCTTCACACGCGTTCGGTCCGCTACATGAAATAGATGCAATGTTTCGCCCAGCCACTGAAAGCGCTGACGGTCCTGCCCATCCTCCGGTATATGTAAAAACTTGTCCATCTGAATTACCGGCGAAACACTGTGTTGATGTCGCGCATCCAACACTTACAAAGCTATAGCTATCACCTGTCACAGCTGCTGCACTCCCCCATGATGGACTACTATAAATTGCAGCATCGTCACTTGTATTGACCGCCATACAAAAAGTCGAGGTAAGACACGACACTGACGTTAGGTCCCCGCCAGAGGTTATTGCGCTGGTCGTCCACGTACTTCCGCCACTATATTCAATCGCATTTCCTGCATTATCGACAGCCATGCAGAAAGTAGTAGCATTGCAAGAAACTGAATTTATTACATTGCTTGAATCGATTGGATTCACCCAAGATGTTCCACTTGTCCAGTTAGTGCCGTTGTATTCGAATGCCCCTCCGGCTCTATCTACCGCCATACAAAAGGTTGAGCTAATACACGATACCGAAGTCAGCGCAACCTTGTTTGACAAGTCTAAGGGAGTTGTCCAGGTCCAGCTACTATGAGCTGAAATGTAGTTACCCATAAGATAGTTTCCATTAGTGTCTACTGCCATACAAAAAGTATTTGATGGGCATGAGATAGAACTAAGATTATTCACCGAATCAATCGATGATGGTGCGCTCCATGAATTACTATTGTCTGAAAGAAAACGACCGTTACTGTCAACAGCTCCACAGAAAGTAGCGGTTGGACACGACAACGCTATTGAAGGCGGAGTTGGATACCCACTTCGCGGCTCGGTATCAATCAACGACGGAGTACTCCATGATTGAAGAACCGTAATCGATAGCGATTGGGTGGCACTTTGGGGAGGATTTGAGCTATCAGAGACAGTAACCGTAAAACTCGAAGTGCCAATCTGTGTTGGGGTTCCGGATATCTCCAACATCCCAGAAGTCTGTATATACGTTATTCCGGCCGGTAGTGAAGGAGAAAGTTGCCACGTATAGGGAGTTACACCACCCGTAGCAGTAATACAGGTTGTCCCATTGGGTGTACCAAGCGGACAACCAATATCATTAGCCCCGTCGTACGGCTTATCGACAATACCGGCAGGAAGAAGCGTGGTAGCTACGGCCAGGGCAGTCGTAGATCCAACCAAGGCATTTCCGTTAGAATCTACTGCAAAACAATATAGACCCGCCGGGCAACTAAGTGCATTGATTGCAACAGAGTCCACCGGCGAAGGAGTTGTTGTTATAGCTTGCCAAGCGCCACTTCCACTGGGCGCACTTGGGTCGGTAGAAGTAAACAAACCATCAGCACTATTTATCGCCAAGCACAAGTAGGTACTTTCACAAGAGACCGAGATAAGATTTCCGCCCCCGATTGGGACCAAATCTGCGCCAATTGTCGGAGGCCAATAAGCACTTCCCCCAGTAGGATCGTTCGAAAAGATAACATTGCCAGAAGTGTCCACCAGTACACACAAGTTAATGGTTGGGCATGACACTGAAGTAATATCCCGACTTGCGTCCACATCAATCAAGCTCCAAGCTGAAGATCCACCCGTGGGATTAGTAGAAAATAAGATGTTTCCAGAATTATCTGCCGCTACACACAGCCCAGACGACGGGCAATCGATCGAATTGATCTGATTCGTTCCGTCAAGGGTTAGCTTTGTCCATGCAGAAGTTGTCGGAGTCGTCGAGTATACGATCCCTCCTTGCCCATCAGTAGCAACGCACAGGCCAGTTGTGGGACATGATATCGATGAAAGGCTGGGTGAAGCACCGTCAATTAAACCCGGCGCTGAACTCCACGCCGTGGCTCCTCCGGTAGGGTTGGTTGATGCAAAAGCATGACCGGAACTGTCTACCGCAACACAGAAACTCGACGAGGCACACCCGATACCTGTGATCTTATTCGGAGTATTAGTATCAATCTGGACTGGTTTTGCCCAGTCCGACGACAACGACGCAGAAGGTGTGGTAGAAGTTGCAATGTATCCTTGGTCGTCTCCGGCTACACACAGAGAAGAAGTGGGACAGTCCAGAGCAGTGAGACTCTCCACCCCGTCTATACGCCCGACTGTCCAAGACGCGGTTTCATTGATCGGAGGAGTTGAAGTACTGATATAACTAGCATTTCCAATTGAATCAACTGCTACACAAAGCCCTGTGCTAGGGCACGAAAGTCCGTTAATATCCCCAGCAGGCACTCCATCGGCATTTACCGCGGTTGGATCCCAGGTGCCGCTTTCATCGTAAAACACTCGTCCGGCACTATCACCTGTTGCACATAGAGCCGATGAGGCACATGATATCGAAGAGAGTATATTTCCCGAATCCAAAACTGCTCCCGTTGCTTGGGTCCAACCGGTTGCACTTAGCGTTAGGGAGGTACTAGTAAACACAGGGGCTATCGTCCAAGCGTTACCTGAAGCATCTGCACTCGCACAGAGATCCGACGTGACGATCGTGCAAGAGATTGAAGTTGCTTTACCAGCTGATGCCGCCCCTGAAGCGATAGTAGTTTCTGTCCATCCTCCGAGGGTTGGGGTTGTGATACTTGTCCCGGAGGTTGAATTATAGAAGTCCTCTCCAGCACCCGAACCAGTATTGTATCCTGATCCAAGACAATACGTATAAGTATTACTCCCAGAAGTTGGCTGCACGCACGAAACGCCGGTCAGGGTATAAGTTGTTGAGAAGGTGGCAGTTGCGGTCGTAGGCCAGTTTGTGGATGTTTGAGGGCGAGTAGAGAGAAATAAGTTAGCAGTCGTAGAAGGTGCTCCGGTATTTTCATTGGCGACGGCAACGCAGAAATCAGCACTTAGACACGAAACCCCAGTAAACTCTTCAACACTTCCAGCAGCAGTGTATAAAGCTGGGCTCACATTTACCCAAGAGGTTGCTGAAGTCGGCGATGTGGATACAAAAATATTCCCAATATCATCTACTGCGACACAAAAGCTAGTAGTTGGACACGATATAGAAGTCAACTTATTGTTTCCATCAATGTTGAAGGGAACCCAGGTGCTCGCCCCACCGGTAGGATAACCGGTGATATAGACATTACCAAGCGAGTCAACTGCGCCACAGAAGCTCGCCAAGCACGAAACTGAGTTGAGCGCCATATTGCCTCCTGATGAAGGAAATGGAATCTGATGGTCAATAACTGCAGACTTCCAAGTGGAGTAAGGCACCGTAGAAGAGGCGTGTGCTACGCCCGGATTTAGAACGACGCTTGAACCCAGTGATATCAGAGTAGAGCTAGCTACAAGAGCCAGGCAGCCAACCAATCTCGCTATCAAGTGCCCTATTCTAGTTTTCTTTCCCATGAACTTTCCCTTCCGTAACATCTAAATAAAACAACTCATCGACTTAGGAGGCCCAGTAATTACATTACTCCCGACATTCCAACGATTGGTTGGGCCAAGGGCTGACCTCCCATTGAACCAGAGTACTGAGCATCTCCAAAGGCAAAAATGCCGCCGTCAGCTGCAACTTCGAAGTACCCAAAACCATCATACGTTGATGCAATTCCAACGACTGGCTGGTTTAGAGGTTTGCCCCCCATTGAACCAAAGAATTGGGCATCACCAAATGAAAATATCCCGCCGTCGGACGCTACTAGCCAGTAACCGCCACCATCGGGTGTCGCTGCCATTCCTACTATTGGTTTATTGAGTGGCTTGCCGCCCATTGACCCAAAGTAGTTTGCGTCGCCAAAAGCAAAAATTCCTCCATCGCTAGCACAAAGCCAGTATCCTTTACCATCGGGTGTCGGAGCGATACCGACAATTGGCGACACTAGATTTAGACCCTGGGCTGATCCATAATTTACAGCGTCACCTTGGGCATACACTCCCCCCATGAGGGAGACCAGCCAGTATCCTTTTCCGTCTGGGGTAGATGCGATTCCTGCAGTTCCTAATACACCTGGAGAGGGAATCGCTGGAGCACTGCCAAAAGCCAGCACATTACCGAAGAAGTTTACGATCCAATAGCCCTTGCCGTCCGGAGTCGAAGCCATCCCAACCGTGCCTGGCAACTTTCCACCTCCGCCTGAACCAGCAAAGGGAGCTGACCCAAAGTTGAAAATTCCGCCATCGGCAGCGACCATCCAATACCCAGGGGAAGGACCTCCGCCTCCACCTCCGCCAGGAACCCCTTCCACGGTTATCGTTAGCGAAAGAGTAGCTACCTTGGCAGGTGATGACGAGTCGGTAACTTCAACGGTAAATGTCGAAGTTCTGCTAGCAGAAGTTGGAGTGCCGCTAATGACTCCGGTCGACGAGTTGAGAGTTAGCCCTGCAGGCAAAGAGGTACCTGTTGCAACTGTCCATGTGTAAGGAGTGGTTCCACCGCTAGCACTAAGGGTAGTGGGAGTATATGCAACTCCAACGTATGCTGGGCCAAGTGTTGTCCCTGAGATAGACAGCGCGCTTTGAGGCCCCACTGTAATCGAGAGGTTGGCCGATGCGCTAAGCGCTGGAGATGAAGAGTCTGAAACATTGACTGTAAAGGAGTTGCTTCCAACCCCCGAAGGTATTCCAGAGATTACACCAGTGGAAGGATTCAACGATAGACCCTGGGGCAGACTGGTACCCGCACCGATTGACCAGCTATAGGGCTGCAATCCGCCCGTCGCAACAAGCGGTAGTGTGTAGTTTGAGCCAGCACTTGCGTTTGCAAGCGTGGCAGTCGATATCACCAGCTTATTTGTGGTTATGGTCAAGGAAAGCGTGGCATAGGCACTTTGGGCAGGAGAAGATGTATCCGTTACTCCAAAAGTAATATAAAAAGTCCCAGCCAACGCCGGAGTACCGCTAAGCACCCCAGCGCTAGAGAATGTTAGACCTTGAGGAAGGGTCGTTTGATTATTCCAAGTATAGGTCCCGGAACCTCCGCTTGCGCTCAAGGTAACTGGACCATAGCTTGACCCAGCAACTCCATTGGCCAGTGTAGAAGTCGTGATAGCAACCGATGCAAAAGAGTTTCCGGATGAGTTAGAAGTTAGGATTCGTCCCGCAAAGTCTGCACCGACACACAGAGAAGTCGCAGGGCAGGCAACAGATTCGAGTGCTGCAAGTCCATTCCCACCAACGTCGACTTGAGCTATCCACCAGGACGAGGCCCCAGATGACGGACTTAACGAACCAATTGCGTCGCCGTTACCATCAACTGCTACACATAAATTGGCGCTAGCACACGAAATAGAATTTATTGCAATAGGAGTGGGCGGGCTGGGCGAAGGATTGGGGGATGCATCTACCTGTGCAGCCGTCCAGCTTGATCCACCTCCGGAAGGACTAGTTGAAGTTATCACGTTGCCCTGCTCATCAACGGCAGCGCAAAAAGTCGTAGAGGGACATGATATGGAGGTCATTGTATTCTCTGTACCACTCGCTCCAGCGACAAGGGGATCAATCGAAGTTACGGCCCAA
>JAKAVM010000082.1 GCA_021827485.1 Actinomycetes bacterium | reverse complement strand
GATCTTAAAAAATCATACTTTCTAAGTAAAATGACTGTAATCTGAAACTGTGCAGTTCAAAGGCCCGTACGAGGAATTATTTGGCCGACGAATCACGCTGAAGCAGCTTGGTCCGCGAGACTTTGAGGCTTGGAGCGAGATTCGTATTAGGTGCGCAGACTGGCTACTCAAGTGGGAACCTAGGCCACCGGCAGACCAAGTCAATATCGCTTACGATCGCAGGGTTTTTGCGGCTCGGTGTGGGATGCGCCAACGAGAACGCCAATTAGGAACTGCTTACTCATACGGCATATTTCTTGATTCAAGAGTCATTGGAGAGATAAACCTGCTTTCAGTCCAGCGAGGCCCAATCCAAACTGCAACCATTGGCTACTGGATTGATCAAAAGCACGCTGGAAATTGCTATGTTCCGGAAGCGGTTGTGGTGCTGCTAAGATTTGCATTTGAAGAACTCGGATTACATCGAATCGAGATATCAATTATTCCTCGCAACAAGGCAAGTCGAAGTGTGGTCGAGAAGCTCAAATTGCGCGAAGAAGGATTATCGCTCAAGTATCTTGAGATAAATTCAGTATGGGAAGATCATGTGCGTTATGCAATAATCGCTGAAGAGTGGGCTGAACGCAGAGATGAACTATTGGGACAATGGATTGTGCCCACTACCAGTGAGCCAGCGAATAGGTCCTGAAAGGCTTTTCTCAAGTTGCAGCCTAAATACCAATGAATTGGGTGATTTGCTAATTCTCCCGCGGAAGAATAATTGACCAGCCCGTCAAGTTTACCGTTAATTCTCCCGCGGAAGAATAATTGACCAGTCCGTCAAGTTTACCGTTAATTCTCCCGCGGAAGAATAATTGACCAGCCCGTCAAGTTTACCGTTAATTCTCCCGCGGAAGAATAATTGACCAGTCCGTCAAGTCTTTGGATCATCACCTCTCCTCCCTAAAGGCCAACATCCTTTTCAATGAATCTGAAATCAGTATTTCAAAGATGTTCAATTTATTCTAAAAGGTATCGGACGTTGAGTCGGATTGAGTTGAGCGTACAACAGAAGGTGAGTGATGAAAAAATGACTCAACATCTTTATCGTAAGTATATGGACTCCTAGGGATACCAATTGCTTTGGAAAGACGTTTGGTTTTCGCAAAGCGCTCGACCGCGCCAAGAGAACTATATTTATAGCTAAACCCAAGATCTTTAAAGCGTGAATTGTCGATTCCACGCCCGAATCGAAGAAGTTGAAGAATTTCTGGCGGAAATTTCACTAATCCCATTTTGCGTAAGATTGAAGCGGCTGCCTCTGTGCCGAAGGGCGGGAGCGGTAAATTTGATGCACCGCAAATTTTTGCGACTTCGCTCCACGGAATTAACCCGTCTCCTGCAACATTGTAAATTCCCGGGACGTTTGCAGAGGTAGCAAATTCAATAGCAGACACCACATCGTCCTCGTCGATGAATTGGAGTTGCGGGTCGAAGCCAAAAATTGAAGGTGCAATTCCCCGACTAAGTGTTTCGGTGAAAGGAGTAGAAATGTCATTTCCCAAAACGTTTGAAAACCTTAGTAGGGTTACGGAAACGTGCGGATTATCTTGGGCAAAGTCACGCAGGTAACCCTCAGCGCTAACAAGAGAGTCCTCAATAGTAGTTTCAGGAGGGTCAGTCCGAGGTGTTTCTTCCAAGAACCACAGAGGGTCTCTTCCGGTGCATCCATATACCATACCCGATGATTTTACGACGACTCTTCTAACTGGCGTGCCAGCGCAGCCAGCGGCCGCGAGGAGATTCATGGTGCCTATGACATTTATCTCGTGCAAACGCTTTGTTTTCATTTGGGTGGAGTCGACTACCAGGAACGTGTGAACAATGGTATCGACTTGAGTAGCATCAACAATTCTGCTCAGTATCGAATAGGTCTCATCAGCCCGTACATATTCTGTACGTTCTAGCTCAACTATTGGTTCTGTAACGTCCATGCCAACAATGACATCAACGTCAGGATGCTTCTCTAACGACTGGGCTACTTTCCCGCCCCAAAAAGTCCCCAAGCCAGTAAGTAGTACTCTCCGACCCATTACAATTACTCGGCCCTAACCAACATCGAGGTTATCGTGAAAAGATAACATCGTTAACACGCTGACTATCCAAGCCAAGGGTTTCCCCTGTGTGCAAGCATATCGTAAAGATTTTCTTGAATAGTTAGTCGAATACTCTCTGATTCATCCATAATGCGAGATTTAGAGTAACGGTCTTGGTCGGGAGGTACATTGAAATGCACCGGGTCAAGCACTCTAAGTTTAAATTTAGCTGGCAAGCTAATTGCGGTACCAAGGATGGGACCAAACATTAACCAGTTTGCGGTGATCGGGAAGTAGGGTAGTCCAGTAGCTTTAGCCAGTGAGTTGATCTTGAAAAGAATAGGCATTGTCTCTTCCGAACCAACCACAGCAATTGGGATTACTGGCACTCCTGCCTTCATCGCTATTTCCACAAATCCTCCGCGGCCGAATCTACGTAGCCGATAGCGTTGTGTGAAAACTTTTGAAGTTCCCTTCGTGCCTTCCGGGAATACTAAGGCAAGCTGGTGTTCGTCGCGAAGTAATCGGTATGCGTTATCTGGATGAGCCGGAACACCTCCGAGTCGTGACCACATGGTCCCCACAACAGGTATCTGCCGAAAGAAGTGATCGGCTAGCCCATAGACCGGCCTTCCGAGATGTTGTTCGACGCCATGCATGATGATTGGGGCATCCATGGGGATAGCACCCGCATGGTTTGAAACTAAGAGAGCACCACCGTCATCTGGAATTTTCTCAAGACCTTCCCACTCAACTCGAAAATAATTATCGTAAAAGAACTGAAAGCTCCTTCGGGCAATTGAACGTAAACTCTCAGAACGTCCCCACCCATCGATATCTGTGAGTCGTGATGAGGAGATATTATCCGACACGGCCCCACTGCTCCGATTGATGGGCACTATTGTGCTTTGCTGTGTGGAAGTTATATTCTCTGCGCGGTTCCCCTGTGCCATATGGGTTAATCGTAGCGTGATTTGAGCAAAAATGTCGATTGAGCGCGAATTTCACTTTGGCGGGAATTTTTTGCAAATAGCTGTTCATCTGACCAGCAAATTGGCTAAATTGATCTCCACGGTGCCCGGGTGGCGAAATTGGTAGACGCGGGGGGCTTAAACCCCCCTGGCCTTTACGGGCCGTGCGGGTTCGACTCCCGCCCCGGGCACTATCTTGTTGGGGGAGGAATTGAGGTTCTCCGGATTCTAGCGGGGTGAAGCCCCTCATCGGACCACGATCAAGCCGAGTACCCGCCAGTTCGGTTTACCAGATCGCGGCAGGGCATGAAGAGGCATGAAGAGTACATCTCAATATGTGATATTGTGAGCTTTGATGCGAGGCTCAAGAGTAATGATCGCGGCACTGTGTACTTTAGGTATGTTCTGCGTTGCGCCTGCGGCTAGTGGAGTAAGTCACATTTCCCCAAAGAACGCAACGCTCGGGTCGTATGTAATTGATACGGTTGCGGGCGGGCTGATTGATACTATTGGCACAGGGACCAACTTTGGGCAGCAGCCTTTTGATGTTGTGACTTCAGGTCAAGATGTTTACAGCGTAGACAACTATGATTCGACGGTCTGGGAACTAAACGACGTTACTGGTGTTGAAAAGGTGGTTGCGGGAAATGGGACCCAAGGCTATTCCGGCGATGGTGGCCCAGCTGCGGGTGCTGAGCTTTACTATCCTGTGGCTATCGCAGTAGATGGTGTAGGCAATATATTTATTGCAGATTCATTCAATCAGCGTATTAGAGTTGTAGCGTCATCATCGTGTTCAACCTCCTGCATGTTTGGGCTTCCTGCAGTCACTGCCGGAGATATTTATACAATCGCGGGAGATGGATTTCCGGGTTATTCAGGCGATGGCGGGCTAGCTACGGCCGCAGGCCTGTACTTTCCAGCCGGACTGGCTGTAGATTCACGGGGTGATTTGCTCTTTGCTGATTCAGCATCGGGTCGCGTTAGGTTGATTGCTTCCCAGTCTTGTAGTTCGGCATGTCCCTTTGGTCTAACCTCGCTTACTGCCGGGTACATTTACACGGTAGCTGGCGATGGTTCCATTTTTTCTAGTGGAGATGGAGGACCTGCTTTATTAGCAGGAGTTCCAAATCCAGTAGGGATAGCTATCGACCCTTCAGGTAATCTCCTGATAACGGATTCTGCTGTTGGAGATGTACGGATGATTGCATCTACTTCCTGCTCTTCTCCGTCATCTTGTCCGTATGGACTCGCAATGATGACTGCCGGTGACATTTACAATGTTGCGGGAGGTGGGAGTGCTCCGATCTCTCAAGGTGCTACTGCAATTCAAGTGAATTTATGGGATCCTTCTGGAGTTGCAGTGGATGCCCAGGGCAATCTCCTCATTGGCAATTCTGGCGGCAACAACGTATTGCTCGTAGCTTCGAAGCGTTGCCCGATGACATGTCCTTACGGATTGGTTTCAACGGAACCTGGAGATATCTACATCATTGCTGGCACCGGGATGGCTCAATATAGTGGAGATGGCGGTGTGGCATTGAGGGCGGGACTCTATTTTCCTGACGGACTCGCTATCGATTCTGCTGGCGACCTTGTTATCGCCGACTCAAATAACTATCGTATTAGGATAGTACCTTCGGTAATGTGTGATTCGTCGTGTCCGTATAACCTTCCAAAACTAGCGCCTGGCGATATATACACAGTTGCCGGGAATGGGTATCAGGGAGTTTACTCCTCGGGTGCTCCTAGGCCCAATACTCAACTTCGGTACCCCGCTGGTTTAGCATTTGACGCCCGAGGCGATCTCTTGATTGATGATTCTGCTGACGAACGAATTGCAATAGTTGCAGCCATGTCGTGCTCATCAGAGTGCCCTTATGGGTTCACATCAATGACCTATGGTGATATTTACACCCTTGCTGGTGATGGCCTCCAGGGATACTCGGGAGACGGAGGACTCGCAGCAGAGGCAGAACTTTCGGGACCCGGCGACATCATAGTCGACACACAAGGTAATGTAATTATTGCAGACTCACTCAATAATCGAGTACGTATGGTAGCTGCATCGACGTGTTCATCAGCGTGTCCATATGGGCTATCCTCTATGACCGCTGGCGATATATATACTATCGCCGGGACAGGTTCGAAAGGATTTTCTGGCGATGGCGGTCCTTCTATTGCTGCAAAGCTTTACTTTCCTTCGGGACTTGCCTTCGATCCAAGAGGGGACCTCCTCGTTGCAGACCAGTACAACAATCGGATACGGCTCATTGCCACCTCTAGCTGCTCTTCCTCCTGCCCGTTCCAACTTCCTTTACTGGTAACTGGCAATATCTACACAATTGCTGGCAATGGTGCGCCAGGTTATGCGGGCGATAGCGGGCCGGCCACTCAAGCTGCCCTTGACCATCCCAACGGTATCGCTGTCGACAGCCAAGGAAATCTGATCATCGCAGATACCCTTAATAATGCCGTACGTCTAGTTGCTACTAGTAGCTGCCAGTCATTATGTCCGTACGGCACAAAATCATTGACCTATGGCGATATTTATACCCTTGCTGGTAATGGTGCGTCAGGTTATTCCGGCGATAACGGTCCATCAGTTCAATCGTTGCTGAATCATCCACTTGAAGTGACGACGGATTCGGTGGGAAATATACTTGTTAGTGATACCAACAATAACGCTCTACGCGTAATCTCAAGCTCATCTTGTTCCACTGGCTGCCCCTACGGACTCGTTTCGATGCAAAGCGGTTTCATCTATACCATTGCAGGAAACGGAACGTCAGGATTTTCTGGCGATGGAGGTTCGCCCGCGTACTCCGAACTTTCCCTCCCTATTGGGATCACGTCAAACTCATCGGGAGATCTATTTATTGCTGATGCCGGAAATGGGCGTGTCCGGGAAATCTTCTATGACACCTCGCCACATCTAACCCCTACTGCAGGTACCGCATATTGGGTTACCTCGGCAAATGGATATACTGTCGGTTATGGCAGTGCACCCTCTTTTCAATTCCCAGCTGGGCTAGGGCCAGCACAACCAATAGTCGGTGCAGCTGTTAGCGATAATGGTGAGGGCTCATGGTTGCTTGGGAGTGGAGGCGATGTATTTACCTTAGGTACTGCTAATCTCTATGGGTCCGCGCAAGGGCTCGCATTGCGTTCTCCAATGGTAAGTATAGTTGCCACACCGGATTCGCGAGGTTACTGGCTAGCGGCTTCGGACGGTGGAGTCTTTGCCTATGGAGACGCTGTATTTTATGGCTCAGTGGGTTCTTTAGACCCTACAAGGCCGATAGTGCTCAACAAACCGGTGGTTGGAATTGCTTCAACCTCTGACGGTCGTGGTTATTGGCTTGTAGCCTCAGACGGAGGCATTTTTACTTTCGGAGACGCGCACTATTATGGGTCAACCGGTGCCACACATTTATCATCTCCGGTGGTTGGAATGGCTTCGACTCCTGATGGTCGCGGCTATTGGCTTGTAGCCTCAGACGGAGGCATCTTTACTTTCGGAGATGCTCAATTCTATGGGTCAACCGGTGCCACACATTTATCATCTCCGGTGGTTGGAATGGCTTCGACTCCTGATGGTCGCGGCTATTGGCTTGTAGCCTCGGATGGAGGCATCTTTACTTTCGGAGATGCCCCAAGGGAAGCTACGCAATCTCCAGTACAGTTCGTCGCTCCTACAGCGCTCACAAGCAATTCCGGGCAGAGCAAACATCAGAAAGCGATTGACGGAGGTGCAGCGGTAGCAATATCCGGAATATTCTGAGCACGCTCATGGCTATCGCCTTCATGAGCTGTGCGGGTTCTACTTCCTCGTGCGCTCGTGCGATGTGGATATTCAAGCCAGGCTGTCCGAAGGTTCTTGGTTCTCAACGACGGACTCAGATACTTCTTCCGTCTTGCCGTACTTGAAGTTTGTATAGGCCCAAAATCCAACTGCAGCCAGAGTAGCAGTAAAGAACATTGCAAGAAGTGGAAGTATCGCAGTGTGTTTATTTCCGCCAAAGCCTGCAGCAGACGGATGGATCATAAACTGAACAAATATAAAGGTGACTATTAGATACATGGCCGCCCAGGCACCTTTTGACCATTTGAAGACAGTTTCGCCGTCCATAGATCGAATAGGAATAAGACCGAAGAAAAGACTTTGAAGGCCACATATCCAAACAAAAGAGAGCAAGGCATCAACGCATAGGATAAAGAAGTTGTGATTGCCCGCAATAACTAAGTTTTTCACGGGGATCCAGGCAAACCAGCAAATTGTTGATATGGTCATCATCCAAGCCGCAGACCAGGCAATTGAACGACCATCTTCTTCGCGGGTGGGCGCTACTCTAAAGACGAGCGCCGCTAGAACACCAAACACAAATCCCGGTTCAAAGTGTGCCAAACGAGAAAATATGTCAAAGACTAGGGCCATGACGATGCCAAGTGGGAAGGCTCGTAGGTTGCCCACTTTAGAAAAACGCTTTTTGACATAAGCTCCTCTGGCGATTTCCGTAACCGTTGTTGAGACAATAATTGCACCGATAAACCCTATAATTTCAGCTAGGGACGAAAGATTTAATCCAAAGGTAGGGTCAACTATTGCATATAAAAGTGATCCAACTAATGCAAAGAGAAATAGAAGTGCACCGGTGTGTAGTTTGGACAGCAGTAATTCGATTCGATCTACAAAGCGTCGAATTGCGCCGTGGGTAGAAACTATGTTGGAGTGGTGCTTTTTCAGGGTTGCATTGAATATAAGTGCTGGAAGTCCGATAAGGAAGATTAGCAAAAAAGCCAATGCAGAGTTTTCTCCAGCCGTCTTTGTGAATGAACGAAAAGCCTCAATCGGCGAAGGCACCGACTGGGCTAGTGGAATTACCCCAGGTGGACCACCCCCTTTTCCAAGTCCATAGCCTTTGCCATAGGCCATATCCGGTCCTCGATGACCAGCGGCCACTAAAGCCTTTACAATGCGTCGCGATATATTGGCCCCACTTGAGTAAGATGAAGCTGTACTTGCTAGTCCAAGAGCGACAAGATTGTTGTTAGATGAACTTTTTGAAGACTTGACTGGATTAACCTTGTTCTTGGTAAACGCTTGAGTGGTTGGGGTGATCGATTGACTAGTAGTTGGAGATGTCGGAGGGTTGGTGCTTTGTGGGCTAGATAGCTGCGTAGGAGAAAGCTGTCCTGTTGCTGGGCCAACAGTTGATCCTCCCTGAGAGATAGATGGCGGGCTAGTCGGAGATATCTGTAAAATCGTGGTGGTTGGCGCAGCGCTAGTTGTTGTCATGGGCATCGTTGTAGAAGTAGTAGGTGCCGTGGTCGTGGAAGTTGTGGCCCAATTGACTGACATCGAGGTCGAATGAGAGATTCCGGCCGAGTCAGCAAATGAGGCCGTTATTATATCTGTTCCAGCACTGGATCCCCTATACGTCCAAGATGCAGTTCCAGATGAGTTGGTAGTCGAAGTCCCACTATGTCCTGTATCGGGGCCAGATGTAATGCTAAATGACACAGGGATACCGGGGTCAGGAAGATTTGTATTACCGCTACTGTTAGCCAATAGTAGCTCAGAAAGAAACTTCAGCAGATTAATTGATTTATGGATTCTAAGTAAAGCTGAGACCGGAGATGATAACGTTACCGATAGGGTTACAGGTGAGCCCACTCCAAGCGAACTTGAAGATCCAGGATCAATGGTAGCGATCACAATAGGTGCTGCCCATACAACTGAAACCTGATTAGAAGTTACTTGGGTACTAGTTGTTGGATCGGTAAGGGTTGCGGATATGAAATCGGTTCCTTGTTTGGTTGCCGAAAGGCTAAAGGTCGCTGAACCGGTGGAAGAGGTCGTGGCGGTGACACTTTGCCCTAAGTCTGGACCACCCGTGACAGTAAAAGCAACGACTGCCCCGCCGAGTTGCTTGCCCGAGGAATCGAGTGCTTGGCTAGTTATGGTAACTGTTGTTCCGACATCTGCTGGTTGGGAGGTAGGAGAAAGAACGAGTGAGTCCTGTGCCACAAATTCAATACTGGAAGAGGCTATCGTTACTTGCCCATTGGAAGGATCGGTAGCGCCAGCGCTAACGCTATCTGTGCCAGGAGTTCCCGAATTTGAATAGGTATATGTAGCAACTCCTAATCCATTAGTTGTGGAGGTATAAGTCTTTCCAGCATCGGGCCCAGAGGAGACGTTAAAAGAGACCGATGCTCCTGATATTGGTGTACTCGACGATGTCCCTGACGTTGATGAATTTGTAAAAGTTGCCGTAAAGGTAACTGAGCCACCGGGAGCCACACTTGGAGCCGAGGGAGTAAGTGCTAGTGATTCATAAGAACTGGGCGCAGGTGGTGGTGGTGGAAGGGGAAGGGTGTAGGAGATGGCGATACCAAATGGGCCCGACCCCACAGAGATTGCTGTGCTCGGAGAGTTGGTAGAGGTATTGACGGGTGTGACGGAACTCGAGCTCGTGTTGGCCACATATGCAGTGGCTCCATCCGGTGTTAATGCGATTCCATGTGGGCCCGACCCAACTGTGATCGGTGAGCCCACTGCATTAGTTGTTGTATTGATTGGGATGATCGTGCCCGCGCCTCCGTTGGCAACATATGCGGTAGCCCCATTCGGAGTGATGGCGATTCCAACGAGACTTCCTCCCACGGTAATAGCGGTGCCCGCTGTATTTGTGGCGATACTTATAGGAGTCACCGTTCCAGAGCCGTTGTTTGTTACATATGCAGTAGCCCCATTGGGAGTAATGGCAATTCCTGCTGGGCCCGATCCCACAGTGATCGCTGGGCCCGCTGTATCGGTAGCTGTATTGATGGGAGTGACAGAGTTGCTTCCGTAGTTCGTAACGTAAGCAGTCGTCCCGTCCGGCGTGATGGAGATTGTCGTAGGTAACGATCCAACGGCAATAGGAGCACCAGCTGTGTTGGTGGCGATGTTGATTGGGGTGACGCTATTCGACACGGAGTTGACTACATAGGCAGTTGCCCCGTTCGGCGTGATGGCTATACCTTCAGGTCCGCTGCCTACCGCAATCGGTGTGCCCGGCGTATTTGTTGCTGTATTGATTGGAGTGACGGTGTTGGCGCTGTTATTGACCACATAAGCTGTCGCCCCATTTGGGGTGACAGCGACATATTCGGGCCCGGTTCCGACGGTGATTGGTGCACTTGCCACATTGGTAGACGTATTGATCGGAGTGACAGTTGTGGTGCCGGAGTTTGTCACATAGGCAGTTGCCGCAGTCGAAACATACAGGAATTTATCAGCGCTGCTAGTTGGCGATGTACCTACCGAAGTAGTCACCGTTACATCCACGCTTCCGGCCAAACCCGAAGGAGATACCGCCGTCAACTGAGTTGCACTATCCACTGTCACGCTTGTTGCCGCTGCCGTTCCGAAGTCAACAGTGGTTCCCCCGTTGACGAAATTGCTCCCCACTATGTCAATAGTATCGCCTCCAGATGTGGAGCCGATTGCAGCGTCCACCGCGGTCACAGTTGGCGGCGGTGGAAGAGGCGTGTAAGCGATGGCGATTCCAACGAGACTTCCTCCCACGGTAATAGCGGTGCCCGCTGTATTTGTGGCGATACTTATAGGAGTCACCGTTCCAGAGCCGTTGTTTGTTACATATGCAGTAGCCCCATTGGGAGTA
>JAKAVM010000013.1 GCA_021827485.1 Actinomycetes bacterium | reverse complement strand
CCGGCTTGCCTGGGCCCATATATAACAATCGCTTTGCCCTTGCCAAGCTTATCGATCAAATATGTTTCTAACGTCCTAGTTACATATTCCACAGATTGAATAATATCACCGACGTCGGCTTAAATGCAATAATAAGCCTAATTTTGTACTTATCAATACGAAATTAGCCTTATTTATGTGCTTTGTGGAAGCCCTAACCTTTGAAAACGCGGATTAGTCACAATGTAGGGATTTCAAGTATTGAACAAATTGAGCATAAGTTTTTGATCGGCTCCGAACGACTGAAATTGTGGGATTGCCTAAAGTGACCGAAATCGAGCCGCAAGCCGACGACTTTAGTCGTTGGGAGGAGGTCAAAAGCGCTAAGACCACGGGGCAGACGTGAGAGCACTTAGCCCTAGGGCTAGTATTACTTGCACTTCAATGTCTCTATAAAGATAGATCCTAGTTATCAGGAAAGCTACCCGTGCCCGCTCATTAGCTAATAGAATTAGAGAACCGTGGAAGCACCACTACTAAGTGATATCCCAGACCCCGAAGCTCCTGAGCGAAGCTTTCTCCGATCACTGATAGCCACCGCAAGACCTCGGCAATGGATAAAAAACATCCTTGTTTTCGCTGCGCCCGGAGCCGCTGGGGTCCTTTCTAATGGCCAGAAGTTTACGCATACCCTAATTGCATTTGCTCTATTTTGCTCAACTGCAAGTGGTGTGTACTTCATAAATGATGCCCTTGATGCCAACGCCGATAGACTCCATGCGACTAAACGTTATCGACCAGTCGCCAACAGAGACATAACTGTAAAGTTGGCAATCATCTTGGGTATCGCTCTAATAGCACTTAGTTTATCGGCTAGTGCTTTGTTTGTGAACCCTAGACTCTTGCTTGTCATGGCAATATATGCCGCGATCAATATTTCATACTGTCTTTGGTTAAAGAATGAGCCGATAATAGATATCGTTGCAGTAGCATCTGGCTTTGCACTTAGGGCTATCGCTGGCGGCGTCGCAGCATCCGTTGTTCTCTCAGATTGGTTCTTGATTGTTGCATCTTTTGGCTCTCTGTTTATCGTGGCGGGTAAGAGACATGCAGAACATGTAGATTTAGGTAACGTACGGGCTCAACACCGTTCTACTCTCTCAGAGTACTCCCTCGCTTATTTACGATACATCAGGGCGGTATCCTCTAGCGTTACTCTCACGGCATACTGTCTATGGGCCTTCCAAAATGCTGCTCACCACGGCGACCAAGCGATACTATTTCGCTTATCGATTATTCCGTTTCTAATCATAGTTTTGCGCTATGCACTAATCCTTGATTCCGGTAAAGGGGGCGCCCCCGAAGAGATAGTTTTGTCCGATCGCCGACTGCAAATTACCGGGTTGATTTGGCTGTTGCTTTTCATGGCAGGCGTTTATTGGCCGGGGCATATATGATGTCAGGTTCAAGCCGCAGTCCCCTCGGGGCATATCTGATGGCAGGCGTTTATTGGCCGGGGCAAATTTGAATACCAATACCAAGTTTCTTTCTGGATGGGGAAACACGTCCGTTACTAATAACGTCGTTATCACCCCAGATTCCCCCGACGCCTTGCGCTCAGCATTACGGCAAGTTGCACCTAATGCCCTGGAACACGGAATGATTCCCAGAGGGCTAGGCAGGAGCTACGGCGATTGTGCCCAGTGCAGCGGTGGTGTTGTCATCGATCTATCTCAGCAACAGATTTTATACAAACAAGATATTCAGTCAGGACAGGTTACCGTTTCATCTGGTATGAGTATTGATGCTCTAATACGTCATATGCTGCCACTTGGATTCTTTGTGCCGGTCACGCCAGGTACTCGTCATATTACAGTTGGTGGAGCGATCGCCGCTGATGTACATGGAAAGAATCACCACTTAGATGGATCTTTTGGAAATTACATACCATCAATGAAGATTCTAACTCCATCGGGAATTGTTACAGCTCAACCACAAGGTGAAACGAGCGAGATTTTCTGGGCAACAGTCGGAGGCCTGGGCTTAACTGGCGTTGTTGAACAAGCAGACCTGAGCTTGATCCCAGTAGAAACGCAATCGATGGTTGTGTCAACGACTAGAACCAGAGACCTTGACGAGCTCCTGAGCGTCATGAATGAAACTGACCATAATTTCAAATACTCTGTAGCCTGGATTGATTGTTTGGCCAAAGGATCCAACTTAGGAAGGGGTGTCTTGACACAGGCCAATCACGCGCTAAAGCCCGAGATTACTAGCGCAAATAACCATATCTCATTAAAAGCACTTTTTGCACGTGCCAGTAAGTTGATTTCACAACGCCAACTTTCTATAAATACCACTCCCCCATTGAATCTCCTGAATCGGAATCTGGTCAGAGTGTTTAACGAGGTCTGGTTCCGCAAAGCACCCTCGACCTCCACTACTTCCATACAATCCATATCAAGCTTTTTCTATCCACTTGACGCTATCGGGGGTTGGAATCGGCTGTATGGCAAGAGAGGCTTTATCCAATATCAATTTGTCGTTCCCTATGGATGTGAGCCCGAACTTCGCATGATCTTAGAGATGCTAAGTGAAGCTAAGGTATCTTCATTCTTGGCCGTTCTAAAGCGATTCGGCGGATCAAGTCAAGGGCTACTTTCATTTCCAATGCCGGGTTGGACTCTAGCAGTCGATATCGCAGTTGGATCACCCAATATTGCTAAACTCCTGGATCAGTTCGATGAAATTATTGTTTCAGCCAAAGGCCGCGTTTACCTAGCGAAGGATTCTCGATTGGACCCAAAGATGATTCCTAAGATGTATCCAAACCTTGATAACTGGAGAAGTATAAGAGATAGGTTGGACCCAAAGAGACTAATGGCCTCCGATCTATCGCGACGCTTGGAGTTAATTTGAACGATCTTTGTCGAAACCACCATAAGTATCATGCGGGCCAAGCGAAGTCCAGATGAATAATTCCTTTGGACAACCTCAATCAGTATTAGTGCTCGGAGGAGCATCCGATATTGCAAGAGCAACCGTGATGAAGCTGGTCAATCAACGCTGTAGAAAAGTTCTGCTTGCAGGTAGGCGCCCTGAGGTGCTCAACGGGGTAGCTAACGAAATCACAAGGTCGATAACAGCGCAAGACAGGCCAAATGACTCGGAACACGACTATAACTACGTATCGAGCGCGAACAACGTTGAAATTTCTACGGCTTATTTCGATGCCCTGGACCGCACTAATCACCAAAAACACATATCGGAGTTTTTTGGAAAGCTAGGAAACGTAGATTTAGTTATAGTGGCATTCGGGATATTGGGTGACGAGAACTACGATGATCCAGCTGGTTCAACTAGCGTAATTGATGTTAATTTTTCTGGTGCCGTATCTGCGATACTTTGCGTTCTAAAACAGTTCAAGTCTCAGGGATACGGTGAACTCGTCGTCCTGTCATCAGTTGCAGGAGTAAGGGTGCGTAAGAGTAATTTTATTTACGGCTCCTCGAAGTCTGGCCTAGATGGTTTTTGTTTAGGACTCGCTGATGAACTACACGGCTCAACAATACGAATTCATACCATACGGCCCGGCTTTATCCATACAAAAATGACGAATGGTATGAAGGTTGCCCCTCTAGCTAGAAAGCCCGAGGATGTTGCAGATGCAATTTTGCAGTGTCTTGGAACCGATAAATCTGTAGTATGGGTCCCTCAAGAAATGAAATATATGATGGCAATATTGCAGCTACTTCCGCGCTCTATATTTCGCCGCCTGCCAATTTAGGCAAACTCGCTTTATACTTCGCCGCCTGCCAATTTAGGCAAACTCGCTCTATATTTCGCCGCCTGCCAATTTAGGCAAACTCTATCTCAGCTACCTTGTCTCATGGCGATAGAAACTATTGTCCCACTGTAGCCTGGATCGGGAACCGAGAGATCGCCATAACGTGGTGCGTCACCGAATGCATTGACTTCACCATTTGCCGTTACAATCTCATAGCCGAGTCCATCAGGACTGGTAATCATTCCTGTAGCTGTTGCATAAAGCGCCTGACCGGGCATCGACCCATAGAACTGAGCATCGCCAAAAGAGAATATTCCTCCGTCAGATGCCACTAGCCAGTAGCCTTTACCGTCAAGAGTCGAACTCATACCAAATATAGGCTTATCTAAGGTAATCGCACCAGTAGACCCATAGAACTGAGCATCGCCAAAAGAGAATATTCCTCCGTCGGATGCCACTAGCCAGTAGCCTTGGCCGTCAGGGGTAGTGTCCATTCCAACGATAGGCTGATTGAGCGGTTTGCCGCCCATTGATCCATAGAACTGAGCATCACCAAATGAAAAAACGCCACCATTAGAAGCCACTAACCAGTAGCCCTTGGTATCAGGAGTAGCAACCATAGCTACGATTGGTGCCGACGAAATCCCCTTAGCGTTCCCGTAATTGAACGCGTCACCAAACACATCAACACTTCCATCCGAACCAGCAAGCCAGTATCCATTGTTATCAGCGGTCGCTACAATGCTTACGATACTTCCGTTGGTAGACTTTCCACTGAGCGAACCGAATGAACCTGCCTTACCAAAGGTGAATACAGAGCCTGTGGACGATACGAGCCAATATCCGTCGGCACCTCCCCTTGGTGTACCGGTAAAGGCAAAGAAGTTAGAATTAAGGCCAAAGTCAGCTTCGAAAGTAGTTCCACCCACCGAAACACTCCCGTTTGTTCCTGTAATCTCTACCTGCTCCGCCCTACCCCCATAGGCTCCATAGCCGCTGCGTGACGTGACTCCAATTGAGACTAGAGTTCCTATTTGAGGCCAAGTACTTTCAATTTGGCTAACTGCTATTGAAGCATCCCATGTATGATTTGGATTACACGCTGACGCTACGCACACCGAATCACCGGCGTCGGGAACGGCAGGAAAGCTCCCGCCACTCGTGTATCCACCAGTTGAAGCTGAAAATTCAGTGTTTGCGATTGCCCCCTGCGAGTTCACTAGAACTTCGCCAGCCGTATCGGCGACCGCATAATCGGTAAGGTAGTTCTCGGCATTGAAACCGCCATAGACCTGACACTCGGTCGAATCACAGATATCCGCATAGCCGAACTCTCCCATATCTGAAAGTGCATATGATCTAGCCGCTACTGCTTGCGCCTCTAACTCTTGAAATCCCCAAGGTTCACCTTGGGGACCATTGCCTCCTAACGTTCCCCAGTAAGCCGGAGACTCAGAGGGAACTACCCCTCGAAGATATGACTCAATTGGCAAGACATTTATCGTACGAGATGATCCTTGGTATGTTGCTGGTTCAATATCGCCGCGAAGAAATTCATTTGAAGGAATTTCGCAAAGTTGCAGCACCTGATTAGCAGTTGCATCGGGACCATAACCCCCTGTGGAAGAAGGAGGAGTCGTAGTAGTCGTCGGGGTTGTAGTGGAGCTAGAAGATGGGACGGTAGTACTTGTAGTCGTACTGGTCGTAGTATCTGCTGGCGGGGTCGGACCACTCGGACCACTCGGAGCGCTAGTGGTCGAAGTTGTCGATGTTGTTGACGTAGAACTTGGTGTGCCTGGAGAGATCATTGGCTGCTGTGCGGTCTCTAAAGGTGAGCTATTCCAAGGTCCTGCGCAGCTACTTCCTTGATATACCGACCACTCACCACTGCCCGCTGCAACAAGCATCACGGCATCATTTGCTGGAATCGTAAAACCGTCGACACTAAATGGACTTTCAGATGTCACTATAGTTGTCTTGCCATCCTCAGAAGTAATGATTACCCGAATGTTAGTGTTGGCAACTACTTTAGGAGTCGTATTGCCATAGTAGTGCGAGAGAATCCACGAGTAGCTCTGGCCATCGAGCGCATAACCAAGAGCTCCCCACTGCCCCATTCCATATCCGTGTCCCCATCCATGTCCTATCACTCCAACACTTGTATTTGGATAGACACTAATTTTGGCGACTTCGCCAACCGAGTTACTTGCGCCAACAACAATAAATGAAAATGCACTGCAAAGCGCTACTACGAACACCGAGACGGCCCTGAGATAGCTGTTCACTCCGAAAGGTCGAGAGTTGTCATTATTGCTTTTCAGATGTTGCACTTTGTACCTCTTATTTGACTCTTATTGAACTATAGCGTCCAGGAGCCTTTCGGCCCGCTTCTGGGTTGGGGAAATATAGGAAGTGCAGGGTAACTTCACTTACGACTGGTTGATACCACCTTTATATTAAGCGGAAATGCTACGACACCCATATCACGGCCAGGATTTACCACTTCAAATTGATCTACCTGCTCTCTCCAAGCATAGACAAGACCAGATTGCGTCCCTCTAACTTCAAATGTCATCTTATAAACCCCATCGAGCAGCGGAACGCTCTCGAAGGCAAATATAATCTCCCCGTCGCCATTCAGTTCGCCAACCTCAACTTCATGTCCTTGTGAAGTAGCAGAGAAAAAGAGGTCGTTGTCAGCAAAGATTGATATTCCAACGACTGCATCGTCTAATGCCTTAGCTGCATAGTATCGTAGGCGAACATTCATTGGATCTCCTGCCAATAAATGATTCCCATGCTCGGATTTAGGATACTCCAATATCACTTCTTTGATCTCTACATCTCCGGTTCCCAGTGTCTCGGATTCACCATGCTCGTCTTGAAGAATCGATTGATCTAGGGGCTCCAGCAAGGAACGCTGTCCGCTAGCCATCATGTACTCTCGGAAGGTTCGAATGGCTTCGCCTGGAGTGCCATCAGCAACAACGCGTCCGTGATCGAGCACAAAGGCCTTATCGCAGATCTGACGGACCGAATCGGCCGCATGGGTAACAAAGATTATTGTCTTACCAGCTTTTTGAAATAAGTTGATCCGATCTATACACTTTCGTTGAAAATTCTCATCACCTACTGCAAGGACCTCATCGACGAGTAAAATATCAGGATCAACATTTACTGCCACAGCAAAGCCAAGCCTTGCCTGCATACCAGATGAGTAGAACTTCACTTGATTATCTATAAATTGAGATAGCTCAGAAAATTCCACAATTTCCTCAAACCTACCATCGATATCCCTCTTACTCAGCCCGAGAAGCGAGGCATTGAGATAGATATTATCTCTCCCCGATAGGTCCGGGTGAAAACCTGCACCAAGTTCTAGTAACGCTGCTACAGATCCCCTAAGCAGCACCCTCCCAGATGTCGGTTGCAAAATTCCCGCTATACAGCGCAACAATGTGGATTTCCCAGAACCATTGTGGCCAAGAAGCCCAACAGTATCACCTTGCTTTATAGAAATGCTAATGTCTCTAAGAGCCCAGAACTCTTCATACGGCGCCTTCATGCCATGAATAATTCGTTCCTTCAAAGAAGTATGCTTCTCTTTGTAGAGCTTAAAGTGCTTGGATAGCTCTTGAATTTCGACTGAGTACTCAACCATCAGGCCACCCAGGTGGGAGCGGGATATGAAAATGCTAGAGAAGTCACCCTTTTACAACTCTTCGGCAAAGTTTCCCTCAAGTCTTCCAAAAAGCTTCAGAGCTAAGATGATAAGCACTACTGATACACATATGACTGCGATAAAGTATTTGATGTACCAGATCGAACTAAAGTCTGCAACATAGTGCGTTCCTGTTGGTAGGTTGGCCACCTTTATTGAAGGGGTTGTGGCTTTGCCTGAGGCGGGATTCCCGTAAAACGCCCTTTGCATTAGTAAAATTATAGGCGTGATTGGATCGGCCAGGTATATCCATGTGAGGTGGTGATGAACTAGAGATTTTTTAACTGTTATCCAGGTATAGACAACTGGAGAAGCCCAGAATAATGCCATAAGCAGTACTTCTAAAATATGCTGCATATCCCTAAAGTACACGTTCACCGCAGAGAAGAAGATTGAAAGTGCACCAGTCAATAGAACTAATGCAAGCAGTGCAAGTGGAACAACGTAGAGATATGGTGTCTGGGGTGTAAAATGGAAGATAACTAATGCCAGTACCAAAATAATCATTTGGAAAAACCAAAACACTGCTGCTGTACCCATTGAACTAAGTGCAAGAATTTCTCTAGAAAAAGAGACTTTCTTTATTAAACCGCCGTTATTTACCACTGAACCGCATGCTGTCAGAACTGAATTGAAAAAGAAGTTCCACGCGACCAGCCCACACATGATATATATCGCATAGTCTGGCATGCCGTTATGCAAAGCAACTTGAAAGACAAAATCGTAGATTATAACGGTAAGTGCTGGATTTAGAAGTGACCATGCAAACCCGAGTATTGAGTTCTTGTATTTAACAGTTAGGTCCCGTCCCACCATGAAAAATAGAAGTTCTCGTTCCTTCCAAATACGTACAAGTCGAGCTGCAACTGAGACCTCTGGCGAAAGCACCCTTACTGGAATGCTCTTGCCAACTTTACGTGTATCTGACTGGCTCATCAGTAGCAGATTCTATCTAAGACCAGCATGAACAACTACTTTGAACCCAAGTTAGTTGCGTCGCCATAGGCAGTAATACCACCGTCGGCTGCGACCAACCAGTATCCCTTGCTATCAGGTGTTTGCGCCATACCAACTATGGGAGATGGATGAATGCTTGCGCCTGTTGAACCATAGAAATTAGCGTCCCCATAAGCAAAAATCCCCCCGTCGGCTGCAACGAACCAATATCCCTTGCCGTCCAAAGTGGCCGCCATTCCTACTACAGGCATTGCTAAAACCTTACCACCTGTTGAACCATAGAAATTAGCGTCCCCATAAGCAAAAATCCCCCCGTCGGCTGCAACGAACCAATATCCCTTGCCGTCCAAAGTGGCCGCCATTCCTACTATTGGCCTAAAGAGATGTAAGTTCCCCGCCGAACCGTAAAACCCAGCCCCGCCAAAAGCAAAAATCCCCCCATCGGCCGCGACTAACCAGTAACCCGTGTTGTTAGGAGCTTCACTCAATCCAACAATAGGTTGGTTCAAAACAACTGAATTTGAACCACCCGCTGGCGCATTTGGATTAATCTGATCTATCGAACCAAAATATTTAGCCGAACCATACGTATAGATCGAACCATTTGCCGTTGCAAGTACATAACCAGTTGACCCGGTAACTGGAGAAATCGCTACAATTGGCGCGCTCAAATTTGCTGGAGCCAAAGTCGCGTATGAGGTTGCATCTCCAAATGCATACACGTCTCCCGCTGAATCAGCTTCCCAATATCCCTTACCATCGCTACTCGATATAATACCTATAGTTGTTGGAGGGCTTGGAGCAAGTCCGGTAAGTTGTGGATTTTGGTGAAACATGGGCCAGCTTCCAAGTTCATCTACAGACGAACCATTGGAAGAAGCTATTTCAAAGTGATCAATTATCCCTTGACCGGATGAGTTATATCCTCCAACAGTGATACCAATTGTCCCGTTGGGGTCATCGGTAATTAGTGGCGAATTCTGGAAACCATCAAAGCCAGTCCCGGGTATTACTCCCAAGTTCGTCCCCGACTTTCCATCAAAGATATCAATTCCTAGCGTTGTTGGCACTAATATATCTTGATAGCCCGAGTCAAATAGATCAGCAGTTACAACAGACCCAATGACCTCCCCGGTGGCGGGTGCCTGCCAAATAGTTCCTCCAGTGTCTCCGTTTAGTACCCATACAGAACCCGTCCCCATTCCACTATTAGTTCCTTCTATCACCTGCAGTTGACCATTCCCCAAGACGTCAGCAAGTGCGGGACTTGAATTTGTCGCTCCATCAAGTGTGACGCTCCACTCAAGCGAGCAGTTGCTCGCGTTTATTGAGATCAATCTATTTGTATCAGAGGCCCCAGGATAATAGGTACCCGTGCCATCGACTATTGAATAAGTACTCTGAGATCCAATAATCCCAACTGCCGGAGAGCTTTGAACTACTTGATCTGTATTATATTCGCAAACTAAACCATCATAAGGGGGATAAGGTTGAGTAGCGTTTCCATAACCAGACAGTACTCTAATGTGGCCTCCACTAGAGTAAGTTAGGCCGTAGGATTCCCCAGCGGTCGAATCTCCTCCTTCTATAATTTGATTTTGCTGATTACCTAGTACGTCAGCTATTGCGGGAGTTGAGAAGTTGGAGTCGGCTTCGTACCATGGAAAACCAGGTAGGACTGCTCCACTAACAGCATTCATTGCAAACTCATTTTCCCCCATTGAACCGCTCACTACATCGGTAGACCCTTGGAGGTTACCGACAGCAAGTGACGACTGAACCCCATTTTCGGGAAATGGATCTCCAGTGGGATTATATTGAGGTACATACCACTGGCTGGACCCGTTGGGAGCTATCGCCTGGTATCCTCCAACGGTTGCATTAGCGCTATTGCCTACTCCAACAAAAACACTATCTAATCCTCCTGGATTGATAGGGGCGACCGACGGGGTAGAATCAATTGCAGAGATCGCATGGAAGGGCCATCCAGACGGCGTGCTTCCATCCGATAGATGATATGCATAGATATTTCCTTGCCTGTCACCCACAACCACCGCAGGAGCGCCATCTAAGTTAGCAACATTAGGAGAAGAAAGAGCAATAGGAGAACCAGTATCGCTTAGCGTCTTAGACCAAATGAGTGAGATAGATGAAACGCCCAAGTGCATATATATCGCTGATCGATATTTAGTAATAGACACATCTCCACTATTTGTCCCTCTGGGTGATAATCCAAAGCCATTTGTGCTAGCTAGCAAGCAAACACTAGTAAGACTGGCAGCAAATACGACAATGACCCTAATAGATCTTTTCATATTTACCTACTCCCTAATCGTTCTAAGAACCTACAGTAACGTCCAACAAGGTTCTCCCAATTATACATATCTTGTGTATAGGTAAATCCATTCTCAGCTAGTTCAGATCTTATAGTGGAGTTGGTTAGCAATATATATAGTTTGGAACAGAAATCCCTAAACGAATCAAACCATACACCCCCTTTTGAAGATTTACAATGCTCT
>JAKAVM010000117.1 GCA_021827485.1 Actinomycetes bacterium | reverse complement strand
TCCGATCTGGTAACGATAGTTCGTATCCAACAATGGTATTGCCTCTAGGTGAGACTACTAGAATCACGCTTCGGTCACTGGATGTAGTGCACGGATTTTACGTTCGGGACTTCAACTTCTCACGCTATGCTCAACCTGGCGTGACTAATGTTTTTGATCTAACGCCAACTCAAGCTGGTTATTTCGTTGGCCAATGCACCCAATTTTGCGGATTAAATCATGATTTGATGCTATTTAGGGTACATGTTGTGTCTCCAAATCAGTTTCAAACTTGGATCCGAACTAAAGGAGCCATGCTATGACAGTTACCCTTGAGGAGCCGGTAATGGTTGAACGAGCGATGCAATGACAGTTACCCTTGAGGAGCCGGTAATGATTGAACGAGCGATGCAATGACAGTTACTCTTGACCCGCCCGTAATAACCGAATATGAGCACGACGAAGGCGACCATCATGAGTCCTATGGACTGCTAAAATGGTTCACCTCTACTGATCATAAGGTCATTGGTAAGAGCTATACCATCACTTCAGTAATTTTGTTCTTGATCGCCGGGTTTATGGCATTGCTTATTAGAACTCAGCTTGTCCATCCGGGCAATACTTTCCTTTCCCAACAGCAGTTCAATGAGTTATTTACAATGCACGGTTCGCTAATGCTATATCTCTTTGCGGGACCTTTTGCTTTTGGTGGGCTTGCAAATATTATCGTGCCACTACAAATTGGGGCACCCGATATGGCATTTCCCCGGCTTAATGCGCTTTCTTATTGGCTCTATCTTGGTGGGTCAATCACTATGCTTTCGGGATTTTTTGTAGCAGGAGGAGCGGCCGACTTTGGGTGGGTTTCTTATGCGCCACTATCTGAAGCTACGAGTTCACCTGGCTCGGGGCCTGACTTGTGGATACTCTCTCTTGTTCTGACCGGATTTTCTGCAATTTTCACAGGTGTCAATATTGTGACGACTGTGTTTTGCCTCCGAGCTCCAGGCATGACCATGTTCCGTATGCCAGTTTTTACCTGGAATATGTTGGTGACGGGGATTTTGATATTGATTGCTTTTCCGGTGTTGTTCTCTGCCATGGTGATGCTTTATGCCGATCGTCACTTAGGGACTCATGTTTATACTGTGGCTGGGGGTGGTTCGCCAGTACTGTGGCAAAACTTGTTCTGGTTTTTTGGGCATCCGGAGGTCTATATTCTTGCTTTACCTTATTTTGGTATAGTAACTGAGGTATTGCCTGTATTCTCTCGCAAACCAATATTTGGATATAAGGGCATGGTTTTTGCCACTATTTCTATTGCAGCGCTCTCCACGGGGGTATGGGCACACCACATGTTCACAACTGGGACAGTGCTCTTACCCTTCTTTTCGGGTATGTCGTATTTGATCGCCGTGCCAACAGGAATTAAGTTCTTCAACTGGATTGGCACCATGTGGCGTGGCCAGATCAAGTTCACAACTCCTATGCTTTTTTGTATTGGATTTCTCATAACGTTTCTAATGGGCGGGATAACTGGGATCATGTTGGCCTCGCCACCTCTTGATTTTGCCTTGCACGATACATACTTTGTAGTTGCCCACTTCCACCAGGTGCTTTTTGGATCGGCGGTTTTTGCAGGATTTGGCGGGTTGTACTACTGGTATCCCAAAATTACCGGTCGCATGATGCATGAGAAGTGGGGACACATTCAGTTCTGGCTTACATTTGTCGGTGTGAGCCTTACCTTTATACCTCAATACATACTTGGACTTGATGGAATGCCTCGTCGTATTGCAGATTACGCTAAGAACACCGGATGGGGAACCCTCAATGAGATTTCCTCGCTGGGAGCAGCAATATTGGGTCTTTCGATGCTGGTCATGGTTTACAATTTTATTATCTCGTGGCTAGATCCAATTCCGGCGGGTGATAACCCCTGGGATGCACATACACTTGAGTGGGCTACAAGCTCACCTCCACCGCATCATAACTACTATTCGATCCCACCAATTCGCTCTGAGCGTCCAACTTGGGACCTTAATCATCCTGAGCATCTCAAAGTTGAGAAAGAGTTATTTAGTTCTTCGGGTTCTTCGGGTTCTTCGGGTTCTTCGGGTTCTTCGGGTTCTTCGGCTGGCGGTTCGGCTGGCGGTTCGGCTGGCGGTTCGGCTGGCGGTTCGGCTGGCGGTTCGGCTGGCGGTTCGGCTGGCGGTTCGGCTGGCGGTTCGGCTGGCGGTGCGGCTGGCGGTGCGCGGAACGGACCTGGAACTTCTACTGATGAGGGGCACCCAAATGTCTAAAGAGAAGTCATCTAATAACGCTCCCAATACTAATAAGGCCAATATTGATAAGGCCAATATTGATAAGGCCGCCAAGCGAGCCTACTTTATGAAGGATGAGGCATATATCTTTGCCATCGTCGGCATCTTCTTTTCGATAATTTGTGTGGTTTACTGGTTCTGGAGTAAAGAGCAGTCCGGGACTGTGATGTTGTTCTTAGCAGGATGCCTTGGTTTGCTTCCAGGTGGGTACATGCTGTTCTGGTCTCTCAAGGCAAAGCCTCGGCTCGAGGATAGGGATGCGGAGATTGAAGAGGGAAGCGGTGTAATCGATGTATTCCCCGGTTCTTCAATTTGGCCGCTCGTTACTGGATTAGGTGCAATGTTTCTGTGTCTCGGACTAGTTTTCGGCCTGTGGATTACCTTGATGGGTGGCTTTTTGGTGGCTAGCGCTTTTGTGGGATTTATTGCTGAGTCGCGCAGGGGCGGGGTTCACTAGGGACAGACCGTAGGAATAGCTAGGCTGGGTTCTCAAGTAAGGGCGGGGTTTAGTAGGAAACCAGGTGAATTCCTGCACGCTTATTATTCTTCCGCGGGAGAATACTTGACCGGGTCGTCAAGTTTCTGGATTGGCCCAACTCCTGGGCTGGCTAGGAAACCAGGTGAATTCCTGCACGCTTATTATTCTTCCGCGGGAGAATACTTGACTGGGTCGTCAAGTTTCTGGATTGGTACCTCCTTCCCCTACGGGTTGGTCCGCTCGCATAAATAAAAACCGCCGGTCCAGAGTTACTGGAATGGGTGGTCCAAAGGTGTGGAAGATTCAGGTTTCGATAGTTGTTATATAATTATAGTCGTGGCTCAATTACTCCAAACACATCATCGCTTTAGCGTTCAAGAATATGAGCTTATGGGTGAGATATTTGATGATAATGCGCGGGTAGAGCTTATCGAAGGAGAAATTGTAGACATGGTACCAATCGGTCCAAGGCACCAAAAATACGTCGATCGACTAACTTGCTTCTTTGTAACTCGCTGGCAGAACGACGTGGTGGTGCGGGTCCAGGGTCCAATTCAATTGAATGACTACAGCGAAGTCCAACCTGATATTGCACTTTTGAGGAAAAGACCAGATGAGTATGAAAACGGCCACCCCGGGCCATCAGATACTTTGCTTGTGGTCGAAATCTCTGATACCACGCTTGCCAGAGATATCGAAAAGGCAAAACTCTATGCTCAAAATGGTGTGAGCCAGTGTTGGATTATTGATGTGAATAAGCGTGAACTAATCATAATGGGCAGCCCCGGGCCAGATGGGTATACAGTCCAGCACACAGTATCTGCAAACGAGAGAATTGCAGATCCACTTGAACCAGATAAGTATCCAGAGGAGTATTTAGAAAGCTCGGTTCTGTTCCGTTCTTAGAGGGGAAATAACAGGATGCCTAGAAATGCCAAGGTTTTTCTGGAGCGGAATAGACGTAACGCTGGCCCAGTAAAACGACTGAAATAGCAGTGGGAAAGCTGCCCGGTTTTGGTCCAAAGGTGTGCAATATTCAGGATATTTAAGGTATTCAGAGTATTTGGCACGCGACTTTGGTGAATAAGCAGACATAAAAATGGTGAATAGTGCTATTGTTGGTTGCGTGAAAATTGGATTTCCCAATAGGGATCGAGGTAAAGAGCGGTACTAGAGTCTCGCAGGATGATATGTATCCCCTGAAGAAACTTCGTGATAAAGTTGGGAATATATTTCTATGCGGTCTGGTGCTCTATTTAGGTGAACGCTCTTATCGTTATGAAAACGACTTATACGTTTTCCCAGTTGATCGATTATGGCAAGCATAATTCTTTAAATGCCTTATGCCGCTTGCTCTGCCCACTCTTGAGGAACAATTACCTGTACACCGTTTTCTCGGGCAACGCCTACTGCTGCAGGATCAATAAATGCACCTGCAGCTAATCCCACACATTCCTTCCCAATAAATGAACTTAGTGCCGCTGCCCGACGGTTGGTTCGCGTTACTTCATCTACGCGTAACTTTACAGATACCTCTGTAACGATGAATATAGGTTTACCGTCGTCCTTGCGAATAGCCGAGTGGACCGCATCACAGAGCATAACATCATCATAAGTTATATTAGGGGCATCATCGAGTAACTCAGCAAAATCTTCTTTAGTAATCAGACGCGCCTTGCGGTATCCCCGAGTACCTAGATAGGCAGTTCCATTTGAAAGTTTATCATGCCGATGCGACAAAATAGATTGGCGCTCGGACCTCAGTTAGAGAGGGAGATCGGCGTGTAGTGGTTCGCCCAGAACTTCTGGGTGCAGAACTTCTGGGTGCAGAACTTCTGGGTTCAATACTTCTGGCTCTGGTTCGCCATGACCGTCTCCCGGCCGACCTTCAACAGGGATTGTCGAATAACCACCTTGGGCAGAACGTACCACGATATTATGGCGCTTGCGCTTACCTAGGTCTTGGGGACCTTCTTTCATCTCATGAGCTAACTGGAATGCAGCAAAGCCAACAATAACTGGCACAATAAATACCGCAAATCTAAAGAACCATAAGACGGTGTTAAGGGACACATGGAACATGTTTGCCAGTACGTCGGTGGAACTCGCCCCAAAAAGCATGAAATAAAACGTCAAAACACCAACTCCGAGTCCGGTCCGTTTAGGATTGTCTCTCGGTCGATCCAGCAAGTGATGTTCGATATCTGGTGCTTTTGAAAACTTTCTCTCGATAAATGGCCATGCGTACAAGATATTAAAAGTTAGCCCAGGGAAAAGTACTGCCGGAAAGAACACGTTAGGGATCATATGGCCAGGCAAATGCAACTCCCAGCTCGGCATGATTCTCAGCGCTCCGTCCAACCATCCCATGTACCAGTCTGGCTGAACGGCATAAGAGACTTTATACGGTATGTATTGGCCGTAAAGCCATATTGGGTTGATCTGAAAAAGTGCCCCCATCAAAGCAATTACCCCAACTATGACAAAGAAATAGCCGGTAGTCTTCGCCATAAAGGTTGGAAACATCGGGGCACCAACTACATTCTTGTTTGTCCGCCCAGGCCCCGGAAACTGGGTGTGCTTCTGGTAGACCATCATCCCCATATGGGCACCAATTAGACCCAATATAAGCAGAGGAAGAATCAGTACGTGTGCGATATAAAATCTAAATATTACATCGCCGTTGCCTGGATAAGGACCTCCAAAGACTGCATACCCAAGCCAGTTACCCACAATTGGAATAGATTCAAAGATCGAAAAAGCAATCCTAAGACCAGTTCCAGAAACCAGATCATCTGGGATTGAATATCCTAGGAAGCCATTTACAATTGCTAGTAGCATCAAAGTTAGGCCGATCATCCAGTTGATCTCTCGTGGTCGCCTAAATGCGCCGGTGAAGAACACTCGACACATATGCACAACGGCTGCAGCTATGAAAATATCAGCTGCCCAGTGATGCATCTGACGCATCAATAAACCAAAGCGAGTATCCAAACTGAGATTTACCGTCGACATATATGCCTCAGAAACATGCTGACCCCATAGAGGCTTATATGGTCCATGGTAAAGCACCATATGGCCTGATGGAACAAAGAAGAATGTTAGGTAAACCCCAGTCGCCAGCAGAATAATAAATGAATAAAGAGAAATCTCCCCCAACATGAAAGACCAGTGGTCCGGGAAGATCTTGTTTAGAAAAGTCTTACCCCCTTTAGCTAAGGTCAAACGATCATCAACCCATCTTGGTACCGCTGCGATTGCTTTGTTTGAATTAGCCGATGACGGCGAGACTCTAGGCTCGTAAGTCCTTTCGTGTGACTCAAATCTAGGCTCCTGCCCATCTTCACGCCTCGTCGAAACATTCACCCGATCCATCTTGCGGACTCTAAAAACTCCCATATTAGCTATTGTGTCCATTCCAAAGCGCACCTCGTGACCAAAATCCGGGGCCGATAGGTTCATCATAATCATGCTGCGAAACCAAGTAACCTTGAGAGTTTACCGCCAATGGTAACTGCGGCAAGGGGCGAGGGGCCGGTCCAAAAACTTGAGTAGCACCAGTAGATACATCAAATACTGATTGATGACAAGGGCATAACAGTTCTTTAAATTCTTGGAGATAGAGCCCCACTGGACAACCAGCGTGAGTACAGACTTTGGAAAAAGCGAGATAACCGGCGGGAGACCAGGTTTCTCGGCCTGGCTTTGTCACTAGAGGAGTAGTCTGAGGCCTGATAAGTATAGTTTGTCCCGTGGCAGAGCCGACGTAGCCTTCCGGAAATACAGTTTGCGCGCCGCCAACATCAAGAGCAGCCAAGGTAACTGGCTCTCCGTTTACCGTCACTAGTCTAGTGCCCTTACCGAAATTTGTATGGTAGAGCTCCGAACCTGGCGTCTTGGCTCCAAGTAAAGATCGCAATGGAATAATTAGTGCAATAGCAAAGACCCCATTGACAGCAACAAAAAGTTTCCCCAACAGCTTGCGGCGCTTGATCGAATCGGCGCCTCGACCGAATGCCTCAGCAAACTCTTGCTTATCTTCTTCGGTAGTCGTCAATGGATGACGCTCTTCTACAAAAGGCCCCTGGGGCATTAAGTACTTGCCCCAAGCAATGACCCCTACACCCATCCCAAGAAAAATCATGGCAAAGAAAACCCCAAGAAGCATGTCTGGCCCTGTCTGCCAGTAAGTCGCGGCAAAGCCAACCGTAGAGAGAAGGCTTACCGTAAAGCACACTGCAATAGTGCGCTCGACTGTCTTGGGCCGGCTGGTGCGATCTGCGTATCGTGGATCACTCATTATGTTCCTCGATCCTCGGGTCCGGTCTGCGATCTGCGTATCGTGGATCACTCATTATGTTCCTCGATCCTCGGGTCCGGTGTGCGATCGCCAATCCAATAAGCAACTAACATTAAAATTCCAACTCCAAAAAACAGAGCGACAAAACCTTCTGCTACCGGACCGACGTGGCCAAGTCCGGCACCGCCTGCATCTTGGGGGCGCTTAGTTAGATAGGTTACGTAACGGGCAAGTGAGTTTAGCTGAGCCGGGGTAATCTGTGTCGTATCAAAAATAGGCATATTCCCAGGGCCGGTACGTACTGCTTCGCCAATCAGGGTTGGGTTTGCCAAGGCAAGAGACGGTGCAAAAGTTGAGTCGGCCAATGCGTCACCTACCCCAGTGATTACATGGCATCCAGCGCAGTTGAGAGCAAAGATGTTTGCTCCTTGGGCAAGATTTCCACGCTTAGTATTAACTACAGGTATCGGAGGGCCTGCTCTGGCATCTAGAGACGATACGTACTTGACGATATCAAGGGTCTGACTACGAGTAAAGCGATCCGGGTGTACGTTCGGTTGAATAGCAGACTGCTCAAGTGGCATCCTCCCCGTCGATACCCAGAAATCTATCGTTGCAGGACCAACCCCAAGTAGCGGAGGTGCCAACCCCGTTGCCCCATTTGCCTCAACTCCGTGGCACGATGCGCAGTTCTCATCAAACAGAACTTTGCCTTGTGTTATTGAGCTTGAAGAGAGTGACAAGCTTGGATAAGTAAATGACTCTCCTGGTGTTGACTGGCTTGGAGGCAGTTGAGTCACGTTAAAAGCAAACGCCCCCGCACTGCCAAACAGGACTACGCCCACCACGATTAGAATTGGAATTATTGCTTTCTTCATTTATTTTAATAGAAACAACGCACTATAAAGGCCGATCCACACTACATCAACAAAGTGCCAATAGTAGCTTACTGCTTGAAAAACTGGGGCTTCACCGGGATCACCTGGCTTACCGGCCATTCTCGCATAGAGCCCGATCATCGCAACAAGACCTAAAATAACGTGAAGACCATGCAATCCAGTCATAAGGAAAAACATCGAACCATAAGCGTTGGTCTTAGGACTGAAGTCAACAGTATGCCATTCATAGGCTTGATTTAGTACAAAAACCAAGCCCATAAAGAAAGAGGTAACCAGCCAAATGCGTGCGCCTCGTCGGTTACCCTTTTCCTCGTCAAAAAGCGCTTTTTGCATTGTAAAGCTAGATGCCAACAAAATTATCGTGAAGATACCGGACTGAAGGATATCTAGTTTAATGCCATGGGGTGGCCACTGATGACCTGCGGCGTTTGCCCGAACTGTAAAGTAAGCAGCAAAAAGCCCCGAAAAGAACATTAACTCCGAGGCCAACCAAATAATCGTTCCAACCGCCAGCATTGGCGGGCGATTTGGATGCCACTCTTTTGCTTGAGTTGCCCTTTGAGTTTGTACGGTTTTTAACGCGGTACTTTCTCCCACAAGGTAATTTTCTAGTCGCTCAAGGGTGGTGTTTGCACATTATTCGCATAGATTTATGCCTTATGGGATTTTCTTCCAATAGCTCACCGCAGGTGCATACCCATCCTAAGGTCCTGGCCGGATTGCCCACTACCAACTCATTGGGTCGCGTCGAGCGAGTCAGGACGCTTCCGGCCCCAACCATCGACCATTCGCCAATCTCATTTCCACAGACAACCGTTGCGTTTGCCCCAATAGAAGCTCCACGTTTCACCAGTGTAGGAACGACTTTCCACTGGTCTGCGGTTGCGCGAGGTCTCAGATCGTTTGTAAAAACTACGCCGGGTCCGATAAATACCTCATCCTCAACTGTAACCCCCTGGTAAAGGCAGGCATAGTTCTGGATTTTCACTCGGTCTCCCACGACTACTCCAACATCTATAAAAACTCCCTTGCCAATAACACAGTTGCTGCCAATAGTTGCGCCTTCTCTCACGTGGGCATGATACCATATTTTGGTATCCTTGCCTACGGAGACTCCTTCTTCAATCAGCGCGCTTTTCTCAACAAACACTATGAAAGCTAGCTTAGGTGATGATGAAGTCAACTTTGGTAATAGGCCTTGGCCAGCAAGGAAGAAGATACCTAAGACTCTGTGAAGCAATGGGCGACATTGGATTGGTCGCAACGGTTGATCCTCAAGCCAAAGATGCCACCTATAGCGACCTCGACGAGGCTTTGGTCAAGTTTACGCCTGATATTGCAGTTGTTGCATCTCCAACCAAGTTCCATTTCGAAATTGCTATGAAGCTCATCAAAGCGGGTATTCCAACTCTCATCGAAAAGCCTCTAACTCACGATGCAAGTCAAGCAACGGAACTTGTCGAGTTTGCGCAGGACTCTGGCGTCTTCGTTGCTACCGGCCAAGTCGAGAGGTTTAACCCTGCAATTAGACTGGTCTATGACAAACTCAAATCAGGCGAGTTGGGAACACCAATAGCTCTTTCATTTAGAAGAGTTGGATTGCCTCCTTTATCCTCGAACGAGTATGGCGTAGTTCATGACTTGGCAGTGCATGATATCGATATTTTCTCTCATTTGATAGGACCCCCAACTCTCAAGGGTGCCAGTGGATGGCCGAGAACTGGCTCTCCTGAGAGTGCATTTCTATTACTCTCGCATAACGATGTTGATGCAATGATAGAGGTAAATTGGAAGACGCCAGTGAGAATCCGACAACTTTCTATGACAACCGATACCTGTTGCGTGTCAATCGACTATACCGCCCAGAAAGTCGAGATTACTCAGGCGTCTGATCCCGAAAACCCCTTAGACTTCATTACGTTTCAAGCGCGCTATACCAGCGCCAAACGCACGCTTTTTGAACCCGTGGTAGTCGAACCGCTCAAGGAACAGTTCCGAACTTTCTTGGATATTGCCAGCACGTATGAAACTAATTCAATAATCGCCAGTGGGTCTAAGCAAGCCACTTGCCTCAGAGAGACCAATTCAATAATCGCTAGTGGGTCCGATGGTTGCGACGCTGTGCGAATTGCCTCCGAAGCATGTAAGATGATTGCGGACTAAAACATTGAAAATACAGTTGGCGCAGCCCTGCTTCGACGCAGGCGCTATTGAGAAAGTTAGCAATTTGCTGGTCGCAGGGACCATTGCTGGTGGAGAACAGGTGGCGCTTTTTGAATCAGAATTTGCACAGTACTTGGGATGCTCCGTCGCTTGTGTGTCTTCTGGAACAACCGCTCTCTTTTTAGCAGGTAAAGTCCTGGGGCTTAGCCCTAAAGATACTATTTTGGTTTCAGGATTCAGCTTCATCGCTAGTGCAAGTGCATTTTCACCAAGTACAATTGTCCCGGTAGATGTCAATCTTGAAACCAACAATATCGATTCTCAAGATCTCAAGAGAGTTCTCCGAGATTATCCACGAGCTAAGGCTCTAGTTGTGGTCGACCTCTACGGCAATACCTCAGGGACCGACCAGGCAATTGAAATTGCTAGAGATAATGGACTTGTAATAATTGAAGATGCTTGCCAAGCACACGGAGCACACGACGCTAGCGGGCGGAAAATTGGACTCAGAGCCGATGCAACTGTTTTCTCATTTTATGCGACCAAAAATATCGGCGCCGGAGAAGGTGGGTGCGTAGCTAGCCCAAATCCAGACATTATCGAACAAGTCCGGATTCTACGAGCCCATGGGAGCAAAGATGCGATGACCTTTCCTTTTCCATCATTGAACTTTAGAATGACCGATATCGCAGCGCAGTTGTGTAGAATTCAACTGCCACAATTAGATAGTAATAATCACCTTCGCCATATCAATGCTAGAAAGCTAAACAGCGCTTTTGCCAACAAGGACATAAGAACACCGACTTTCAGTGAGTCGACTCATTCAATGCACCAATATACCCTTGTCTTTCAGATC
>JAKAVM010000068.1 GCA_021827485.1 Actinomycetes bacterium | reverse complement strand
GGCAGACAGACTGGATAGAAGAAAGTGGCTAATTGCTACTACCATTGGTGAAGCTGCTTTTGCTGGAGTTCTAACCTGGATGGCGTTTTCCGGAAACGACGCACCGGTTTGGGACGTCCTTATTGCGATGGTGGGAAGTATATTTTCTTCTCTGGGATTTCCTTCATATCAGGCGATGCTTCCAGAGTTGGTGGGCAAAGAGCAGTTGCTGTCTGCTGTCTCGCTGTCATCTGCTCAATATAATTTTGGGCGGGTAATTGGTCCGGCGTTGGCCGGGATTGCAATAGCATTTGGCTCTTACGGCTTTGCATTCCTGATAAACGCGATTTCCTTTCTGGCTGTAATAGTAGCACTCCTATTAATCAAGCTTCCTAAGCTTGCTTTTAGCGGCGACTTGAGCGGCGACTTGAGCGGCGACTTGAGCGACGGCCAAGGTATCCAAGGGGCTACTCCTGAAAGCACAAATAAGCAGGCCCGAGATCCACAATCTAACTCTAATGGCCAACCCGAAAGTGTTGATGGCACAAACTTCATGGCTAGTCTAAGGATGGGTGCAGTGGCGGCCTGGGCTCTGCCAAGTGCACGTGCAGCAATTGTTTCCATCGGGGTTATAGCCCTATTTGGCTCTCCGTTTATAGCCCTTATACCAGCAATGGCAATCAACACTCTCCGGTCAGGCAAAATTGGCACCTCAGTGCTAGTCACTTCACAAGGTATTGGTGCAGTCATTGGTGCAGTATTTGCATCAAGTCTTGCCAATAAGTTCGGAAGGGAAAGACTACTGGCATTCAATCTAGCTACTCTTCCCTTTGCATTATTACTTTACGGATCAATGCCCAATCTAATTCTATCAAGTCTTGCCTTATTTATCGTTGGGGGAGTATATATCGGCGTCTTATCTGGGCTTAACACTTCTATTCAGTTGAGCGTTCCGAACGAGACTCGCGGCCGGATCCTATCCTTTTATATGATGACCCTCGGGACTTTGTATCCGGTTGGATCACTTGTTTTTGGCTGGATCGCAAACTCTGTAGGAGTCCGCTGGGTAACAATCGGTGGTGCCGCTATTTTGATACTTATAGGTTGCTTGATTGTGATGCGCAGCAACAAGCTAGTTGCCGGATTAGGTATCTATGGTCAGAATGATAACTTGAGCGATACTTAAGTACGCTGGTAATCGCAATTAAAGTCTGTTGTAGACTTCGCGTCGGTGTACAATTCTCAGCAAAATAACGGTTACCTCGGTGTCTCGAATCGTGTAAATAACGCGATAGTCGGCGACTCGAAGTCGCCATAAACCTGGGAAGCCGACAAGGGGTCGGCTATCAACTGGTCTTGGTTGTGTTTGCAATTTATTGACTGCACGGACGATTCGTTGAGCTACTGCCGTGTCAAGTCGAGATAGTTCCTTTACTGCTTTTGGGTCGTATTGAATTGCATACGTCTGATTATTTTTCACAATCCAAGTTGTCGGACAACTTCCTCAACCGGAACTGGAATCCAACGACCTTCATTGAGGTCGTTAAGGCGCTTTTGGGCAATCCTCCCGTCTTCACGGTCGATCATCGCTTCGTATTCCTCTACCACCTCAATTGGTACAATGGCCGCAGCGCGTTGATGTCCTCGGCCGCGAGTGACAAAGGTTATCTCACCGCCGAACGCAGCCCGATTCACGGCGTCGGAAAAATGGTCACGCGCTTCGCTAACCGATAGGTCGGTTGTCTCTAAACTCATAGTCCCAAGAATACACCAATTTAGCCAACATAGCCAATTTGTCCAAGTTGGCCACGATTGCGAAATTAGTGAGACAAGCGCTGCAAAGAAGGGAGGCTGGTTTTGCACTTCCATACCACCCGCTGCGCTTGCACAAGTGTGGGTCGATGGGGGCAAGCAGGTAAATCTCACACGCTTAATACGATTATATGAAGCGGAGATTGTGTCCCTCTAAATCCAAATCTTGAAGTCGTATCTTGTTATACTTTCGATATTCTATGGGCTTCCGGTAGTAGGTGTAGTGGCAGGCGGATAGTATGGCATACCGCAACTTGCGGCAAGTAAGCAGGATGGATTGCCGAACAACAACTTGCCCGACACTTTAGGCCAAGTTTTTGGGGTAAAGCGGTAACCATTGTCCACAGACTCGAAGTTACCAAGTTTCCCGTCTGGTGAGGGAGCATTTGGGTTCCACCAGACTATTTGAGCATCGCGAATTCCCCCGTAGTCATTGGGTGAGTAGCGAAACGTTGGCGTAGTGGGTGAGTTGGAGTTAATTCTTACTTTGTCAAACATAGCTTGCGCAAAGGTCTGTGCAGTGAGATGCGGCCCAGCACCTTGGATGCCAGCAAAGGCAAGCAAAAGCTCATAAAATATAAGTTGAGCATCAGGGTTGGGGATAGATCTGGGATCTACTGATTCATAAGCTTGGTAAAAGAGTGAATCTTTTAGCGACCCTGCTACCGGGAGGCTCGAAATTCCAAAAGTATGCGCCCACTCTTGCTGATTGTAAAGCTGATCAAGCTGATAGTAGTCCTGGAGTAGGTATCCAGTTTCAATAATCTCAGGGAAGTAACCTTGGCTTGCCATATTCTGAGCTGAAAACGTCGGAGAGATTGGATCGCAGAGACAGATCAATGTTGTGACTTTATCTTGACGCAAACGACTACTACCTGATTGGACCTGAGAAATGGCCGACGATGGGTTGAGAGAATATCCTTGTATATCTTGAGGTGAGACTGAGATATTACATTTTTTCTTGAGCTGACTTGCCATATTGTCCCCAATGGAACTGTATATACTAGGAGTTCCATCTGCGTTTGTGGTCGGATATATGATTCCATATTTACGTGGCTGACCATTTACTGGAGGATTTGAATTGTTCCCTCCAAAGCTAGCAAGCGAGTTAGGTCCCAGTTGGTTGCATACAAATGAAGCAATAAAGTCATTTTCCATGTTGGTGGTAGATAACATGCCGAAGACGTAAGGCGCATTTTGTTTATAGAAACTTTCTGGCAGCTGTGCCCCAGCGATTGAAAGAATATGCTCCTTGGTAAGCTGAGTGAAGAATCCTTCATCGAGTTCACCTCCAAGCACAAGGAACGCATGGTCTTGCTTGTCAATTGCCACAGCATCCGACTGGGAAATGGCTGACGAATTACTGAGAGTACCTGCTGAAGTATACGATATTATTCTAACCTTACGTCCATAGGTTTGGAAGTGCTCATTGAACCAAGTCTGATAAACTTTGATCGTGTGAGCTTCTTCTTGTGGAGTGCCAATCAATTTGCCAGGACCTTCGCCACCCAGAAGTGAAGCAATTAAAGCATTGTCGGGAGAGCCATAAGCGACAATATTGATCGAGTTCTTAGTAACGCCGTTCCAAGTTGCGCCTCCATTGTTGGAGCCATTCCAGGCTGGTTTGCAAGCCGTAATCGTCTTAGTGGTTAGATTATTCGTACACTGAGACTGAGTTGCAGTAACGGCGGTTGGCTTATAGATGAACTTGGTGGTAGGTGCTGGTTTGTACTGAGTTGGAGCCAAGTCAGCTAACAGTACGATCAGCGCAACGATAATAACGTATGGTCCGTATTTCTCAATAAGACGATTATTACGCCGATTAGCTGTCGAATTTGAACTAGTGGATTTTGTGAGGTAGCTACTCAAAGACTAACTTCTCCTGACCTATTAATTGCACTAAGTTCAGCTCCAAGGTAAGAAGCAACTACCCTAGGATCGCTTGTTACTTCATCTGTTGTCCCTGTAGTAAGAACCTGGCCTAATTCTAGCGCCATAACCCTGTCGGAGATTGCGCGGATTAGCGGTATATCGTGCTCAATGATCAAAATACTTGTTCCAACCTCATCGCGAATTCTTCGAATCAACGGTCCAAGTGCTTCAGTTTCTTTCTGGGCAATACCAGCTGCAGGTTCGTCCAGCAATAAAACGTTTGGGTCATGGGCCAAAGAGCAGGCCAGATCAACCATCCTCCGAGTCCCAGTTGACAGCTCTGAAAGAAACTTATTTCCAAAGTTTTCAAGACCAGTAATTGACATTAGCCACGAACACTTCTCAGTACTTTCGCGCTCACTGAAACGCGCCTGGGGGAATCCAAAGGACAATGAAATGGGATCTTTGCTCAAAAGATGGCGATCCAAGGCAATCTTTATAGTTTCTTCTACTGTAAGCGAGGAAAATAGTAAAGCATCCTGAAAGGATCTACCGAGTCCAAATAGAGCCCTACGTGCAGGAGACCACCTAGTAACATTCTTGCTATTTAGAATTACTCTTCCTGAATCCGGTTTCAGGAATCCTGAAATGATGTCAAAAAGAGTTGTCTTACCAGCTCCGTTCGCCCCAATGATTGACATTATTTCACCATCATGGAGTATGAAGTTGATATCTTGGAGCGCCAATATTGCACCAAATCGTATTGAGATATTGCGAGTTTCAAGTACAAACCTACGAGAAGATCCATTCGACCCTCCGGACGTGTTGTTGGCCAGTGGAGCAACCCCGTATGGCTCGCTAGAATAGCTTAAGTCTTTTGTCGAGCTTGGTTTGCTATCAAGGAAAACCGATCTCAATAAGTCGGGTCTGTGCTTGAGTTCAAATGAGGGTCCATCGAAGCGCACAGTTCCCTTTTCCATAAAAATTGCTCGGTTACATAGTTCAAGCGCCAAGTTCAAGGATTGTTCGACCAAGATTACCGTCGTACCGTATTCGTTGACCGATCGGACTACCTGGATAAGGGAACCCACTACAATTGGAGCCAGACCAAGCGATAGTTCGTCAATCAATAAGAGCTTCGGGGCGGTTATCAAAGACTGGGCAAGTGCCAGCATCTGCTGCTCGCCCCCAGAGAGATTTCCAGCCAGTTGTTTATAGCGGTTAGACAGGGCGGGAAAGACTGTCAACGCGTAGTCGAGCCGAGCTTTCTTATCTGTCAAGGATTTTCTTATCTGCCACTGGGCGATTCGAAGATTATCCTCGACCGAAAGTGTTGGGAACACGCCTTGTCCACCCGGCACCATAGAAATTCCGAGTTTGGCGATCGATTCAGGTTGATTACCGTGAATAGGCGAACCTAAATAATGAATCTGGCCTTGGCTAGGCCGCATAAGTCCACAAATGGTGCGCAGTAATGTGGACTTGCCTGCCCCATTTACACCCAGAAGCGCTATCAACTCACCTTGTGATACGTCGAGATCCACGCCAAAAAGTATTTGAGATTGTCCATAAGACGCATGAATATCTTTACAAGATAGAATCATTTGGATACAAAACCTCTCACAATAACCTGTTCAATCCGGGTAGTATTGTCGCTCGCTTCTATTGCTCCGATCGCCGGTGGAGGGGGAAGTGAAGCCAAACGAGGATCCGAGCTATCGAGCCCTGAAAAGATTCTCGATATACGAATCACCTGGCCAGAAGTCCCAATATAACTGCCATTACCTTGGGCCAAGTTGATGAGACTACTATCGACTGATTTGATTGGATTTTCCAAATCTGCTTGTCCGCCGTCAGGTGCTTGGGCTAGTACGTCAGGCGAAAATTTTCCAAGTGCAACATCGCGAATTCTAAAGACCAAGCTTCCTATCCCTTCGGGGATGATAAGCAAGACCAATGTAAGTCCGGCAGCTGTACCCAGGCTGGAGAGTGCTTGATTCTGGGAAAAGGCAAATCCCCAACTTTCAATGATAATTGCCCCGATGGATGCAGCGGCAACAGAGCCAAGGCCTCCGATCACCGCCATCGTAAAGACTACGATAGATTGATTAGCAGCAAAATCTCCGGGTATAACAGCACCTGCATGGAAAGCGTATACGCACCCACCAATCCCTGCCACAAAGCCAGAAAGAGCAAATGACGACATTAGTGAGCGAAACTTACTAACCCCATAGGAACTTGCGGCTCGCTCATTATCTTTTACCGCAATCAAGACTCTCCCGGTCCTAGAGGTCCGTAATTTATGAACGCCATATCCGACAATAACTAAAATTATCGCAGAAAAATAGTAGTAGCTACGGTCTCCGCTTAGATTGAAGACCCCAAATAATACTGGTCTTTGAAGTTCTATAAAGCCGGAAGATGGAATCAGATATTTGAAAAATTGAGGATTAAAGAAGTAAGACTCAAGTGCAATTGCAAAACCTAATGTTGAAACAGCAAAAAGAAATCCTCTTACTCTTATTGCGATAAGCCCTAAAAGCGTCGAAACCAACGAACCAACGGCACCAGCAGCAAGAAAAGCATAAATAAAGTCGACATGATCTTGGATAAAAAGTTTTCCTGACACGACAGCGCCAAGTGCGGCAATCGCAAATTGGCCTAGACTAATTTGTCCACTCCAGCCAGTAACGATGACGCATGAGATCGCAACTAGCGCGAAGGCAACTACATCAGATGCATCAAATATCTGTGCTCCACCTAGTAGCAAGGGGAAGATAAATATTGCGACAAAGGCAACGAAAATTCCGCTTAGACGAACCAACCTAACTCGCTTTTCTCCAGCCACCTGTGCAGGTATTCTTCTGATCTCCCTGATGGCTCTCCAGCTAGAGGTAGTACCTTCGATGATGCGCGATGTCTTATTTTTCTTGAAGATAATTGTCGACAAGACGACGACAACTAACAGTGCATCTGTAATGGTAGAACCTGAATAAAGATAGTTGACGCTTTGCTCGAAGATACCGAGCAAGATTCCTGCAAAAATAGCGATTTCTAAGTTGGAGAAATCAGCGATCAAGGCCACTGTTAATGCTTTGAATAGCAGGGTTGGACCAACTACACTTCCGCCAGCGACTACCCCCGTCATTGGAGCCTGAAGGATGCTTGCCAGACCTACCACAAGCCCTGCAATACACCAGGCGATCGTTGAGGTTTTTTTAACTGGAATTCCTAGCAGCGATGCGCGAGGAGCATTCTCAGCAGATGCTCTGAGTGCGATTCCAAAGTCGTTGCGATAGAGGAAATAGTAGAGAGCGGCCACAATCAGTCCTGCAACCACGACCAGCAGGATGGCATTACCGTCAAAGCCGGTATTGCCGATCGAGAACTTATATCTCGATAGGGGAGTGCTAAGTCCTCCAGATGCGGGAATAGTACCAAAGTGCTTTGATACCTCGACTTCTGCGAATGCCACAAACTGCGACATTCCTATCGTGGCTACCGTTAGTATCAATCGACTCGAATTCGAAAATCGCCTTGCGATAAAACGTTCCATTAGGTAGGAAGCGATTACAGATGATGCTAAGCCGCAAATAACTGCTAGGATCCAAGGAAATTTCGACTGACCCAATAAGTTCTGATAGACAATTGCGCCAAGAACACCGAACTCTGCCACTGCGAAGTTGATAATTCGATTTGCCTTATATATCAATATAAGTCCGATTGCTATAAGCGCGTAAACAGTTCCAATGATTGCACCGAAAACAAGTTCGCCCGGCGGGACGTGGCTTGGAAGGATAAATACATTTATGATAGAAATTGCGATTATGGTCGAGACGACAACGAGCCCACGACGAACTGCCTGGGAAGTCCGATCCGATTCGAATCTATTTGGATTGAGTAGACCCGCAATTTCCCTCAATGACGTTGTTGAAATGACTTCCCCCTCAGGACCCGTTTAGTTTATTGACCACGTAATTGTTTAGTACAACTTATAGGAAATGGCTGCTGTTTGCTCACGTCTTGAGAGTTTCCTGGGACTTTACCGGTGTAGTTTGAAATTTTCATGACTCATCTTGGGCTTGCTCGATCTCGATCTGGAACTTTGTAAGAGGGTGCATAGTCTCTCTCTTTACTGGTTCTAAGTGGCTAGAGTAGCTAACCTCCCAGTAGTTTCCATCGGAACCAGCCTTTTTTGCCAATATTTCGGTATCTCCGGAGTTGGGGACGCGGTATTGCCCCTGAATGGACCACCCCTTTTTGAGAAGGACAGCTTTGGCAAAATCTAATATATTCCCAGGTGGCTGAGGTGTTTCGTAGGTTACTTGTCGGTTGAATACACCCATAGAGTGGTCGAAATTGTGGTGTCCTACTAGCTTGGCACCAACTGGGATGTAGATAGAAGATACAATATTAGCAGGTGGAGTGCCATTTCCCGAAATCGCGCTTAGATTGGCAAGCACCATTTCCTTGGCCGAGATGTTTTTTGATGCCTGGATCGTTGCTGTCGAGTCGGTTTTGGAAACGGCATGGATTAGGGGAATGAGTTGCCAAGCCATTGCGGCAATGGCCATGGAAATTGCGCCAATCAAAGTAAGTCTTTTTATCATGCTAGTGGGGTGTCCTTGTGAGGAGTAGTTGAGGCCTGGCAGGGCAGCTACATGGTCAGGTTTCATCAACATGATAGTTCAACTCTTTGCGGCTATGATATGCGACCAAGGCGGCGTGGCCGAGTGGCTTAGGCAAGGGCCTGCAAAGCCCTGTACACCGGTTCGATTCCGGTCGCCGCCTCTCATCCTCCCTTCTCGGGAGACCCTTGAGCCTAAGGATCGGGAAAATTATAGGCTTGAGAAGTTTGGCTGGTACACCTAGCATAAAGCTACAGTGGCGCTATGCTGGCGTAGACCGAACCTAATCATAGGCTACGGTAGCGTAATGCGGGCGTAAATTGAACGGAGAATAAGGACAGTTGAAGATAACCAAAAGAGTACTTCCAACTTTGATTGGTCTTGTCTTATTTGTCGTTGGCGGAGTTATTCTTGTTACGCAAGCACAACCCAGCAACGTTACTTCCGGGTCAGGCACTTTGAATCAAAGCAGCTCAAACGTGACCTTGCCAACGCCAACAAGCTTTGACAGTCAGGCCAATGCAGTCTGTTCACAAGCCGTGGTGCAGCTGAATTCGTGGTGGGCTAATTTCAATGAGCAAATTAAGAATTCGGGAAACGTGCAACCCGCAAATGCTGGCAAGGTGCCAGTTGCGCCTCCATACGGGCCAACAACTACAGTATTACCTCCATCGAACTCATCTAGTGCATTGTCAAATGGATTGCCTTCATCAAACGCGTCAGGTTCTTCAGGTGGATCTGCCAATAGTTCTTCTGCGAGTCAAAGCAATCTCTCCAGTGCGCTAGCGCCATCTCCTACTACAAGCACTACGTCGACAACGTCTCCACCTTCGGGGGCGTCAAGTTACAATATCATCCCAACACAATCGAACCCCTTGTCTGTGACTAATCAACTGCTAAATGAATACGTCGATGAATTAGACGCGATTGTTGGAATACAGAATGACACGATTGATTCGTTGGAAAATATACCTGAGCCTCCAGCGGATACAAGTACCCTGCAAGGAATATGGGTGGGACTGACTGAAGCAATGGTCGCGCAAAACCAGGCAGACATTGTTTTGGCCAACATAGTAGCGTCTTATTACAACTACGGACTCTATTCGGCAACCGGATCTTTGCAAGGTCCTTTCTCGAGCCAACTAGCATCTTTGTTGAGCGATGATATCTTGGAGTTTGGTGTTGCCCCTGGAGTCGGAGGACAGAGTTCATCAGGCAGCCTTGAAGGCAATTTGGATGCAATAGCGACTTCCGTAGACTCTATGTTAGCTGGCTACGGGCTCAATGAGTGTGAAATTGCGGGTGTTGCATTTCAGAACTTTCAAGATCTAGCTTCTCAGATTCCTAATATCGCATCTGATTACGTCACGACCTATAACCAACAATCAAGCGCGAACCAGGCTATATCTCTTGCTCAGATATTAGCAACGTTGCCAACTCCGCTTGCTACAAACATCAGTGGTACGATAAATGGGGCAGCTATTAGTAGTTTGTCAACGACCACTACAACGGCGACGACCGTTCCAAGCGGCTAGTTGCCCAAACGGTCTGATTCACCACACAAAAAGCTTTCCAACTGAACAGTGTCGGTGAAAACTGGAAGTTCTAAATTTCTTGTTAACCATTCCAGATTTTCTCGATGGAGATCAAGCGATTCTTTAAATCTATTCAAAAAGATTACCGATCTGTAGCTACTAAACTCATCTTGATGTGCATACTTCAGTGAATCGAGCGCAGAAATGGTTCTATGAATCGCCCCAAGGCAAGAGTCGACTACAAGAACAAGTATATCCGGAAGAACTAGAAATATGAGGTCTCGGACGTCACCATCAATGGCTATAGGAGAGCAAATCCCACCAGCACTTTCGAGTATACCAAAATCCACCCCGGCATCCCAAGCTATCTCTGTCACGAGGTCGGCAACTGTGAACGAAGGCAATCCAAGACGTAAAGCAGCAATAGGAGGTGCTAGTGGCATGCCATACATTCTCGTGATGGAGCATATTGAGTCTATGCTCTCACCAGTTGATTCTGCTAGAAGGTGCGCATCTGTAACACCCTGATCGAACTCGGATGGTGTGAAAGACTGGACTGGTTTCTTTGCCGATACTTTATATCCTTTACGGATAAGGGAGCTAGCCAGTTGGCAGATGGTCCAGGTTTTGCCTACGTCTGTATCTGTCCCAGCTACAAAAATTAACTTTGACGGTCGTAACTTCATCGGAACTTCCCCGCCTTAGAGGCTGGGAGCTTGAGACTGGGAGAGTGCGGCTGCCCTTCGTTCACTTCAGGCCAAGACTCCTAGATCTCTTAGGGCTTCAATCAACGAGTCTACGTCTTTGGCACTGTGATCTGAACTTAAGGAAAGTCTAAGGCGGCTTGTACCTTGAGGGACTGTTGGAGGCCGGATTGCTGGAATTAGATAGCCTAGGTCAAGAAGTTGCTTTGAGATTTGAAGTGCTCGCGATTCCAGGCCTATTTGAATTGGAATAATTGGCGTCTCATAATCTTTGCCAAACTTTCTAATACTGTTCTTGAGGTTGGACTTTAGCTGGGCTCCGTGTTCCGAGAGCAAAACTTCAAGTGATCCTAACGCCGCACCAACATTAGAGGGAGCCAAGGCGGTAGTAAATATGAACGACCTTGCTCGATTGATAAGAAGGTCAATAATTTTCGCGCTGGCACACACAAACCCTCCCTGCGAACCAAGAGTTTTTGAGAGTGTGCCGACTCTGATTAGTAAATCTTGACTCTCTAC
>JAKAVM010000056.1 GCA_021827485.1 Actinomycetes bacterium | reverse complement strand
TATACAACTGGGGTACGACATCGTCAAGCGAGCCTTGACCCACGACTAAAGTCGTCGGCTTGCGGCTCGATTTCGGTCAAACGGAGCTGGAGTCGATTGGACTTGGTTTCGGGTAATCCCATGCCCACAGTGTACGCCAAATTGACGTACAAGTCCACCTATTTTGTAGGTCTTACTAAATATGAATTTCCTTAGAATCTGCCAGTTAGCAAGCCTGCATAGTGGACGAACTAACCTTGAATATTTGAAGATGAAACTTGCTCGCTTGCCAGACCATCCACGAGACGTTCCATGGCCAAGAGAGAACTGGCCTAAATCTGCCTTTGACTTCAGCCAGACTCAGCAAAGGCTACTGGAAGAGCTCTTCAGCGATATTGGTCCGACTGGTACCACTTATGCGCTGGCAATCATAAAAGATGGCTTCCTAATTTATGAGAACTACCATGGCGAACTTGCCTCATTTACCCAAGCACCTACGAAGGTCGCTCAAGACACCAAACTAATTTCATGGTCAATGGCCAAATCAGTTTTACACGCTGTGTATGGCATCCTGAATAAGAACAAGTTGATTACTCCATTAGATCGTGTACCGATTGACAATTGGTGTTCCAGGGGAGACCCAAGAGCAACAATTACAGTTGACCACCTGCTAACCATGCGAGACGGCCTTGATTTCCGCGAAGATTATACTGATGCAGGCACTTCAGATGTCATAGAGATGTTATTTGGTACTGGCAAGAATGATGTTTCTAATTTTGCTATCAGCAAAAAAATACTTCACGAACCAGGTAAGCATTTTAATTACTCAAGCGGTACCTCAAACATTCTTTCAAGAATCGTTGCTCAGTTGGTTGGCTATGGATCCTTATACGAAGACTTTTTGTACAAAGAACTATTTGAACCGATCGGAATGTCAAGTGCGCAGGTTACTTTCGATGACAAAGGTGTTTGGGTGGCATCTTCGTATTTATATGCAAGTGCTCTTGACTTTGCCAAGTTTGGCTATCTCTATCTGCGAGATGGAATCTTTGATAATAAGCAAATTCTTCCTCGCGGGTGGGTGGATTATGCCCGAACTCCTCAGGCGGTTGACCCTGAATCAGGATACGGCTATGGCGCCCATTGGTGGGTAAACAATGACAGATTAGGTACTTTTTGGGCCTCAGGTTATGAAGGACAGATTATAGCTGTGGTTCCACTCTTGGATTTGGTAATTGTACGTCTGGGCAGAACTACTTTAGAGAATAAGACATCAGTTCTCGATTGGCTGCAAGCAATTATTGCATCATTTGCATGATTTCTTGGTCAGTTCATCTTTTTGTAAGTTCAATTGACTAAGGTTTTAGGTGATGTCCGCTCTTGACTCATCACGTGACAGCCAACTCCGACAAGGCACTAAAGCACGTCACTCAAATCAATTTACTTCCCAAGTCAAAACAAGCAACGGTCATAACGCAACTCACTATGCTCGAAACAAACCTGGTGCTCTTCCGACTGGAGGTCGCAAATCGTCCAATCTATCCAAGTCCTCCCAAGCATCTAATTCCACACAGCGGTCATCTCATGCGGCCAAGACTACGCACGATGGTCTTCCACGAAATCCCAGAGGAGCTGCTACAACTTTGCAAAGTGCACCCGACAAAACACGTTCTAGTCTACCCGACAACATAGTCCCTCGGGCAAGAAAGAGTCATGCTAAGAGATCAGCTTATAGTTTTAGCCAACTATTGGCATGGTGGAGAGATAGAAAGTCAAAGCTATCAACCAAGAAGCGTTGGGTTAGTCGTCATCCGATATTTTCGGTAATTGCTTCAGTGATTCTTCTAACTTACGGGTGGTCATTTGTCTCCTTCGTATCCAACTCAAATAACGGGCAAATTCCGGCGGCAGCCGCAGAATGGGTAAGAGGACACGGGGGTAGCTCGATTGTCCGGTGGGCGGAAAATGTCTGGTACTCGCACCATCAACCCCCTAAAGGCGGGAGGCCTCCGAAAGGGGCAATTCCTATCCCTAAGAAAGTTGTGGTATCTACCACTGCCCCAGTCAACCACCTTCCCATGCCTCCAGCAATAGTCCCGCTTGCTTCTCCTCCAATCGCCGGAGAAGGTCAGTGGAGTCCAGCTGGCCGATATGTAAACGGGGTGCCAGCCGTATACGAAACATTTCTCAGGCCAGATCCGATACACACCTCCTTGGTCGTTGGAGTTGCGTGGATGGATACAACTTTATTACGGGCAACCCTTTACTCCGGCAGTGAAATACCGGGAGGAGGGCCGTGGCACTATACGGCTCCAATCTTGCCAGCCGATGCACAAAGTCTGGTTGCAGCTTTCAATTCTGGTTTCTTAATGCAAGATGCTCAAGGCGGATACTACTCAGAAGGCAAGCTGATGTATCCACTAGTTAATGGCGATGCTTCGATAGTAATCTATTCAAATGGTGACATTAACATAGGAAGCTGGGGCAGCCAAGTTTCGATGACCCCCAACGTTGTGTCTGTACGTCAAAACCTTCAACTGCTAGTCAATAATGGTGCTCCAGTACCAGGTCTTAATGCAAACGATACAACCCGCTGGGGTCTAACTCTTGGAAATCAAATATATGTCTGGAGATCCGGACTTGGAATTACCGCAGATGGTGCTCTTGTATATGTTGGAGGGCCTGGGCTCAATATAACGACTCTTGCTAATCTCTTGGTTCGCGCTGGTGCGGTTCGAGGAATGGAGACCGATATAAATACCGATTGGGTCAACTACTCAGTGTACAACCCACCACCCGGACAACCCGCTGCCCCCAGTAACGGAACGTCTTTATTACCTACAATGATGGGAGGGCCTAGCCGATACTTTATTGATTGGCCGAGGGACTTCCTCACGATGTCTGCCCGTAGTATTGGCTGACGTATAGAATTTCAAGCTGTGCCAACGACAATTGAAAAAATTGAGTTTTACTTCGATCCAATATGCCCATGGACTTGGATAACTAGCAGGTGGATAACCAATGTTGCCCGACTTCGTAATTTCCCAATTCACTATAGAGCACTTAGCCTAAAGCTACTCAACCAAGACGCTGGAAATGAACCTTCAAAGAAAATTAGTGACCAACTTGATATTAGTTTTAGAGCCCTACGAGTAATTGAGGCCCTTGCCCATGAAAACTCTTTCGAAGAATCAGCAAAGTTCTATGCTCGCTTTGGAGTAAAGCGTTTTGTTGAATCTATCGAGACAAGCGACGAACTTGTTCAATCTATATTACAAGAGTGTGGTCTCTCACTATGGCTTGATGCAATGTATGACTCTGACTATGACGCCAGTATTCGAGACTCTCATGACCGCGCTATGAATTTATCTGGACCCGATATAGGTTCTCCAGTAATTACTATTTATCCTTCGCAATGCTCAATCTTTGGACCGATTGTCTCACCTGCACCCGACGGAGATGAAGCACTCCGGATTTTTGATGCAACAGTTGAACTAGCTAGCTCTCGTAGCTTTTTTGAACTCAAACGAGGCCGTAAGGACCCCCCAAATTTCTCTTAGATCTCATTGGGAATCTCAGAATTTATTAAACCAAGTGTCTTTGTTAACTCAACTATTTGCTTTTCGCTTAGCAAATCAAAAAGGTGCCTTCGAAGACTTCTACTTAGTGCACCATTGCTCTCGGCCAATCGATCGGAACCTAGTTCGGTCAGGACCGCAAACCACCCACGGCGATCCTGAGGACAGTGCGTTCTCACAACAAGGCCATCTTCCTCTAAACGACTGATAGCGTGAGAAATTGAAGAGGGTATTGATTGAGTAGCTTCCGAGAGTTCGTTCATTCTCAAAGAGTGCTCAGGTGCCCCAGCCAAATGTACCAATATTTGGTGGTAAAAAAGCGGGATGCCTGCTTGCGACATCAAATCACGATCAACTTGGGAAAAAAGCTTCCTAGTAGCTCCAAGAACAGCGTGCCAAGTATCGATCTCGCTGTTAGAAAGCTGTCTTTTATCGTCCAAATGAGTGCCCGGGGTGCTGGATGCACGATCGCCGTTGTCGGTACAATTATGTACTTTCTCTTGTGATTTTTGAATTTTCTTGCTCAAGACAAAATCTCTTTCAAACTATTACAATTAAAAACTATTGAAAATTGAAATAAATTCCCGAGATCATTGTTGTAGGAAGTCAATGGCCCTAAATATCAATAACTAGGAGGTTATAACGTGGCAATACAATCATCATCAATTCCAGGATACATCGTAGGCACTTGGAAACTCGATCCTGTTCATACGGATATTTCTTTTACTGTCAGACATATGATGGTTTCAAAGGTGAGAGGTAAATTTACACAATTTGAGGGTACGATAATCACTGCTGAAAATCCTGAGGACTCCTCTGTCGAAGTCTCAGTTCAAATGAATTCAATCGATACCGCAACTCCTGATCGAGACAATCACCTTCGATCCCAAGATTTCTTTGAGGCCGAGAAGTTCCCAACCATGACATTTAAGTCAACCGTATTGAGGCAAGCTGGCAGTGACTTCGAACTCGATGGAGATCTTACGATTCACGGTGTAACTAAGCCCATAACTTTGCACTTTGAAGTAAATGGCTTTACCAAAGACCCTTACGGGGGTACTAGAGCAGGATTTTCTGCGTCCGGTGAAATTAACCGCAAAGATTTTGGAATAACAATCTCGATGCCTATGGATGGCGGCGGAGTTGTCGTTGGCGACAAAGTTGCAATTCACTTAGAGGTCGAAGCAATTCTAGAAACCTAAGTTTTTTGGATTCCATCAGATATTTCCGCAACCAGCGGAAATATCTGATGAACCGGTTGCTTGCTCAAGTCGCTAGAGTTAACATAAGACGTGCCACAACCTCAAGAAGTCTTCGCATTGCCGCCCATGTCAAAGGGCGTTTTGCCTTGCCAATATATCAAGACGGCAATATCAGCTGGCATTATAGACGCAGGTAGATTCACTATTCCTGATGAGAACATTCAACCTGCAAGCCTAGACTTACGCTTGGGAGAAGTTGCCTATCGCCTGCAGTGCAGTTTCCTTCCTGACACCCAAAGTGTTGACGACAAGATAAAAGAGTTTCAGATAGATACTCTTGATCTGAGAAGCGACGGTGTTATTCTTGAACCTAAACGCCCGTATCTGATCCCATTGAAGGAATCTCTCTGCCTTCCACCCGAAATCAGAGCCCGGGCAAATCCCAAGAGTTCGACCGGGAGACTTGACGTCTTCACTAGGGTAATAACCGATTTCAGTTACCGTTTCGATGAAATCGCTTCAGGATATTCAGGAAAACTTTATCTTGAGGTAGTTCCACTCTCATTTCCAATAAAAATTCGTGAAGATCTCACCTTGAATCAACTACGTCTTTCTGTGGGCAAGACTGAACTAAGTGATGATGAGATTAGAGATTTTCATGCGAAAAAACCGCTTCTATACTCGCAAGGAAACGCTGTATCGGTAAATGAATTAGCACTTGCAAACGGAATGTTCTTGGGCCTTGACTTGCGCGGTGATTCAAGTGGCAAGATAGGGTATCGCTCCCGAGATAACTCGCCACTACTTGATATGACCAGGCCTGCACCAATTGACGCTGAACCTTACTGGGAAACTGTCAGTGCCCAATCAAATTCTAGGATAATTCTCACTCCACAGCGCTTCTATCTACTAATGTCAAACGAAGCTGTCTGCATACCACCTGAGCTAGCATCAGAGATGACTGCTTATGACCCCACTAGTGGCGAGCTAAGAACTCACTATGCGGGCTTTTTTGATCCAGGCTTTGGTTATGACCGTCAGCAAAGGTTTCTGGGTTCTAGGGCTGCCCTTGAAGTTAGGGCTCATGATGTTCCTTTCGTCATTGAGCACGGCCAAAGAGTCTGCAAACTTACTTTCGAAAAAATGTTGGAGCCGCCGAACACTCTTTATGGTGAAGAAGTTGGGTCAAACTACCAAAGGCAAGAAGAGACCCTAGGCAAGCATTTTCGAAAGCCAGTTTAGACAAAAATGTATCCGTGGCCAGATGAGCTAACCGAAGTATTCGACAAGTCCCTTACTGTAACCTTCGTCTCTATTACTAAATCAGGCCAACCTATCTCGGTGCCACTGACACCATATGTAAATCCTGAAACCAATACTTTAGATGTTTCAACAGGGCTCACTTACCCTGCTAAGGCGGAGCGTGCTAGGAATAACCCGTGCGTCTCATTACTCTATAGTGATCCAATTGGACTCTCTATCGACTCACCACCTGTAGTTCTTGTCCAAGGTCATGCAGCTATCCGTGACAACGACCTACAAGCTAATACCGATCGTTATATCAAACTAAGTTCAATGAAACTTCCTGAATCCACCAAAGGCCAACCAAAAATAGTACTTCAGCGGCTACCATGGTATTTTGCTCGTATATGGATAGAAATTACCCCTATAGAGATATTTTGGTGGCCCAATCATAATATGGCACTGCCTCCACAACACTGGCAATGCGATACAAATCAAGTTCTACCCAGTTCTGACCCTCCTCCGCAAGGTTCTAATCTTCCGGCATGGCTTTCTCAACCAACCCAGTGGATGCAACAAGCAGATATTGCCCAGGCCAAACTTCATTTACGTGACCTGTCGTTTGTCACACAAGAGGGCAAAATCATGTCCGTACCTGTTCAAGACGTCCATCAACACGCTGAAGGTTTTAGCTTCGAGCTACCTAAGTGTATTGAACCATTACCTGCTGGTAAAGCTACCATGACTTTCCACAACCATCCGGTAAAGTTCACTGGTCAGGAAAATCGCACATTTCTAGGAGCTGTCGAGTCCCAGCTTGGGCAAGATACCATTATCTGCAACTTCAACGTTCGTAAAGTCCTCGCTGACTGGAGCCTGCCAGGGAACCGCCTCACTATGGCCGTAAGTTTTCTTTCAAAAGGTCGCAAATTAGCTCCAAGACTAAAACTTGAAGCAGAGCGTCGCAATCAACCTATTCCTAAAGTACGATTTCTAAAATGAATGAACCTTCTAGCACCATAAACACATACCTTCCCCCAATCCGAGAGGTTTTTCTATCTTGTGCTGACTCATCTTTCATACTTATATCCGACGAAAAACTCGGCTCCACTTGGAACAATCCTAGTGTTTGCAAGGAAATGAATGTCGGGGAACTTGCCAGCCATCTTTGCCGAGGTTTCACTCAAGTCGAAACTTATCTAGATGCTGAAGAACCAGACTCTCAAACTATTTCAGCTGGAGATTATTACAGCCGATTCGAACGCCTTTCAGACATAACGTCAGAACTAAACAAAGCAGTGCGCTCACGCTCAAGAGAGATGGCATCGAAAGGATGGGAACAACTTGTCAAAGATGCAGGGGATTGTTTGAATCGACTTGGAACTAGGCTGGAAAGTGAATCGCCGTCACGCAAGGTAAAAGTGGCAGGCGATTCGGTAATGACCTTAGACCAGTATCTTTTGACCAGAATCGTTGAATTGACTGTTCATATTGACGACGTTGCACTTTCGCTAGATGTCGATCCACCAGGTTTTGCCCCGGAAGCCTATATCTTAGCGATAGGAACCCTCATACAATGTTCTTCAGTTATCCATGGCTCAAAAAAAGTTCTTCAGGCCCTATCACGACCAGAACGTACCACTCCTGAGATCTTAAGGATTTTCTAAATTCAAGAAAAATATCTATACACGACCTGTGCCACACAGCATGGCTTTTGGGAACCTTGCGCTTCTATTGTCATATCTAATTCCACTTGAACTGCATCTCCCACTTTTTCCACGCTTGCCACCTTGACTCCAAGTCGAATCCTGGAACCCACCATGACAGGTGCGGGAAATCTAACTTTGTTGCAGCCGTAATTAACGCCTAAGGACATATTCTCAACTGTGAGTACCTCTCCAAACAGAACAGGTGCCAGAGACAGAGTCAGATACCCATGGGCAATAGTGCCTCCAAATGGACCGTCCTTTGCTTTTTCCGGATCAACATGAATCCATTGATGATCACCCGTAGCCTCAGCAAAAAGATTGACAGTTTCTTGAGTTACCTCGTACCACTCACTAAACCCAAGGTCCTTACCTAGAAGTTCGTGAAATTCTTCTATATGATTTACCGTTGTAGCCATGAATGAAACAATAGTCACAAGTCGCCCCAATATTCTCCTTTTGGTATCAGACCAGGAACGCCAGCGAAAATGGATACCCGAAGGCTTCGCTCTCCCTAACAGAGACAGGCTTATCTCGCAGGGACTCGAATTTACCCGTTACTACACTCACTCTTCCCCGTGTTCTCCAAGTAGGGCGTCATTATTTACTGGACGATATCTCCCAGGGCACCAAGTAAAAGACAACGTTATTCAAACAGAACATCAAGCTCTAGACACCTCTATCCCCACCATAGGAAACCTTCTCAATTCTCAAGGGTATAGATCCTCCTACATAGGTAAGTGGCATCTCTCCCACGAACCTAAACCAGATATGCTTGCGTACGGATTCTCAGATTGGGATGGCAACGATAGGCATTTCATGGGTTGGGCAGGAACTGGCGTACACTTCGATCCTATAATCGCCCAAAATGCCGCTCATTGGTTGAGAAAGAACGCTCGCTCGCATTCAAATTCCACCACTACCAAAGATCCATGGTTTTTGACGGTTGCCCTAGTCAATCCCCACGATGTTATGTGGTACCCAATTGACCAACCTGATTACTTAGCTAAACACGAAGATGAGGTTGCCCAAGTACGAGCCTTATTAGAAGCGGCGGCATGGAAGGATGGAGATCCTCTTCCAACTTATACGGCTCAATACGATAGTGTATTTGACTCACTTCCTATTAGTTTTGCGGACAATTTACATACAAAGCCCGAAGCTCATAGACAATGGCGCTGGGATCAGCAACACGGTCTTTGGGGATATATAGATCCTAAAGATACTAAATCGTGGTTAAGACACTTAGACTACTACCTGCATCTCCACAAATTAGGCGATGATAACTTAGGTATAATTCTATCGGCCCTAGATGAATCCGGAGACTGGGACAATACCATTGTTATTTACACTTCAGACCATGGCGATATGTGTGGTTCGCACGGCTTGCGATCAAAGGGTCCATTTGTGTATGAAGAAATTATGAATGTACCGCTTTATATTTCTGTGCCGGGAATGACCAAACAAGCAAGTAAGACTGATGCACTTGCCAGTCATGTGGATCTAGCAACCACTATCTGTTCGCTTGCAGGAGTTGCGACTGAACGAAAATCAAACCTCGATGAATACTCTACGCTACAGGGAGTTGATCTAACCCCAGTACTTAGCAATCCAGAGCAGTCTGTGAAAGCTGAAGTTCTGTTTGCCCAAGACTCGGCTCAAACCTCAAATCTCAATAAAGTCCGATATGCCCTCAGAGGATATTTCGATGGGCGATACAAATATGCTCGTTATTACGGTGTAGGAGGGGGCAAGCCTTCTACGGGTCTTTGGGGTAAAGATCCTGGCGTAAAACTCTACGACGTAAACTGCGATTTCGACGACCAGGATCATGAACTTTACGATCTTACAAACGATCCCTACGAATTAGTAAACCTTGCCAATGACCCCGGATTTTCTGATTTACTTCGGGACTGTTATGAGAGGTTAAAGTCCCTGGAGCATAGTTCCTTTTACTCTTTTGAACAGCTAGAGAAGTAGGCTCTAAGTAGAAATGATTAAGAAAGTGAGTATCCGAATGCCGAGTTGGCTCATATGGATTCTGGCAGCAATCTTGTTGTGGGGACTGTGGGGAGCATTTACAGCCCAAGCCACTAAGGGTCACGACGCATTAGGGGTTGTTTCAGGTGCAGTAATTATCGAAGGTCTTGTCATGCTGCCCTTTGCACATAAGGCATGGGCAGCCCGATCCTGGCCTTTACTAGCGGTTTCACTTTTTGGACTGGCTGCCTATGCGTGCTTTTTCCAAGCAGTTAAATCAGCTGGATCCTCCTCGGTGGTCGTTGCAATGGGCGCAACGTATCCAATAATCACATTTATTTTGGCATTGATATTTTTTCATGAAAGTCTGTCCTGGCGAGCTGCGCTTGGAATTGCTCTTGCCGTATCAGGAACCGTGTTGCTTTCAAGTGCTTCGTCGGTGGTCCACTAAGAAAAGCGAAATAGACCACTTTCTCTAACGTGTCCCATTCTTGGCGAAACACTGCCAGAGTTCTTGGAGTGTTCCTGGTACTATTTACGTTTCTAGTCCTGATTGCACAGCCATTAGATAAACCAAGTCTTGCCTCTTCGAATTCAGTTTCAAAGCTGGCTCAGCAATTACAACCATTGAATTCACTGGCAGCTACCCTACCGCCAACAACGAGTCCACAGAAAGTTATGCTTGTCGGAGCTTCAGTCGCATTAACCCTTGGAATTGGACTCTCCCAAGATGCTCCCCAATACGGTTTTACTTTGGTAGACGATGCAACTTTAGGTTGCGGAATTGCCCAAGGAGAACCACTGAGTGTTCAAGGGCAAGTTTGGAACACAGTTACCTCAAGTTGCGATGGTAGTACAACAGACCTTCAATGGCCTCTTATTTGGGCAAATCAGGTCTCCCAAGTAAATCCCCAGGTTGTAATCTTGGAAGTAGGAAGATGGGAGGTCGTAAACCGATATTTACACGGCGTGTGGAGTAACATAACCGAAACAACTTTTCAAAACTATATTTTGGCTCAACTCCAACTTGCGATAAAGATCCTCGGAGCTACTGGTGCTCATATAATTCTTCTCACTTCGCCCTACTTCCAAGGCAACTATCCTGAGGACAGTTATGAAAGGGTAAATATCTTCAATCAATTATTAGGACAGATTGCTTCCCAGTACCCAGAGCAAACATCTCTAATTGATCTAAATAGCTACGTAGATCCTGGCGGTTACTACGCTGAATATAAAGACGGGATTCAAATTCGTCAGTCAGATGGAGTTCACTTTACCCCGCAAGGAGGCGTTCTGATCGGCAAGTGGCTTTGGCCTCAAATATCACAGGCAGTTTCATCGTCAACATCTTCATCAAATGGCTCTTTTCCTTCTAGTTATGATTTGCTTACAACACGTGGACAGGTAATAAGACAAGGGAGTCAAAATTGGTTTGGAGATACATTTCAATTCCCTCCAGCCGGTTCCACCCAAAGTGTGAACTCCCCTCCTCCTGGATATATAGTTTCCTTTGGGCAAGTTAGAAATGGAAATGGCTACTGGCTCGTAGGTTCAAATGGAGCAGTATACGCCTTTGGAGATGCTGGATTTTTCGGTCCTGGAAACCAAAACTACGCCCTCTTTGGGACGCTACCGTATCAAAGTGGGTTAAGTCTGGGATCCCAGGGAGTAAAATCACAACCAGCAACCAGTACAACCCAACCTCTCAAAGCGCCGCCTCCCACCATTGCGCCTTCCCCGCGAAACTTTCACTTGCGATCACCAATTGTGGCTTTTTCTCCAACGTCTAATGACAAAGGGTATTGGTTGGTAGCTTCAGACGGGTCGATCTATCCCTTTGGAGATGCACCGAGCTTCAAGGGTAAGTTTGCCTATAGTGCACCAATTGTGGCTTTTTCTCCAACGTCTAATGACAAAGGGTATTGGTTGGTAGCTTCAGACGGGTCGATCTATCCCTTTGGAGATGCACCGAGCTTCAAGGGTAAGTTTGCCTATAGTGCACCAAT